>SUWA01000057.1 GCA_015061695.1 Lentisphaerota bacterium | reverse complement strand
CTCGGTTTGCCGGAATATATCCGGCAAACTGCCCTCTCATGCGTTCGCGGCCCTGACCCGTCTTCGCATTGCTACGCCGCGGCAAGCCGGGCTTTGCGGCGTTCCGCCGCATGAGCTGTTGGCTGGCCATATTGTTCATAATACCAATCGGGGCTATTTCAAAACCGCCAGTGCGGTTTGAACGTTGCCGAAAGGTGCGCTGACCTGTACGCCGGCAATGTGCGGCCGGATCAGTTCAATACATTCACGGGCGATTTTTATGCCTTCGAGCTTCTGACTTTCTTTATCGACATGACTGCCCATCCGGCGCATGACCGAATCCGGCACGACCACGCCGGGCACTTCGGTACGCATAAATTCAGCGTTGCGCAAGCTGGCCAGCGGCCAGACTCCGGCAATGACCGGCAACTGCAAATGGCCGATCTTATTTAAAAATGTCAAAAGTTTTTCGGGATCAAACACCGGTTGGGTAACAATAAAATCCGCTCCGGCTTCAGCTTTCTGACAAATGCGCCGATACTCGCGTTCCTGATCTATGGCATTGGGGTCAAGGCCGACACCGATCACTGCGCGGGTCTGCATTTTCAGCGATTGACCGCCCAGATCAATGCCGCCGTTGAGCTTTTTCTGCATTTCGGTCAACCCGATGGCATCGACGTCGAACACGCCGCTGCTGGCAGGGTAGTTGCCCAGCTTGGGCGGATCGCCGGTGATAAAAAGCAAATTGTGGATCTTTTCGCACGCACAGCCCAGCAGCTCGGCCTGCAAGCCGAGCAGACTGCGGTCGCGGGCGCAGATGTGCAGCGTCGTTTCAATATCCACATTGCGCTGGATCTCGATCGCAGTTATCAGCGACGCAATGCGGCTGCTGGCGCGCGGGCCGTCAGGCAGATTGATTATATCCACACCATTTTCGGCACAAATGCGGGATTTTTCGATCACGCCCGAAAGATCAAACCCGGGCGGCGGCGTTATTTCCACACAAGTTATCCACTCTTTATTGGCCAGTTTGCGCCCCAGTTTGGAGCGTTCACTCAAGGGTACTTCCGGCATAAATTCCACCCCGGCAGCGACTTCGATGACCGGTTTTTCGGCCGAAGCGTTGCCCCGGGCCAGCGGTTTTACTGAACGGGCCAGTTCTTTGATCTCCGCCGGCCCGATCCCGCAGCAGCCGCCGATGGCTCCGGCCCCCAGATTGGCCAGCCGCATGGCATAAGTGGTAAAATATTCCGGGCTGTTCATGTACATGGTGCGGTTGTCGATGCGGCGCGGTTCGCCGGCGTTGGGCTGAACCACCCACGGCAGGGGCGACATAGTGCGCACTTTTTCAAAACACTTGAGTGTAGCTTCCGGCCCGTGACCGCAGTTCAACCCCAGCGCAACCGGCGGATTGACCGAATTCATAAGCATAGCCAAAAGCTCTTCGAACGCGGTTTGGGAATTGATGCTTACTGCGTTTTCGTCGAGTGCAAAACTGGCAATGTAAGGTATTTCGAGCCGGCTGGAGAGTTTGGCCAAAGCCTTTACATCCTCCGGCTCGTCCAGCGATTCAAAAATCAGCACATCGGCACCGGCTTGCGCCATAAAAAGCGCCGGTTCCAGCAGCAAATCAGCGCGGTCGCAATTTTCGTAAGCGGCAGTCAGCTCTCCGGCCGGGCCGACTGAACCGGCCACGATCGTATCGCTGTGGGCGCACTTTCTGGCCAATTTGACTGCCTGCACACAAATATCTTCGAGCTTATCGGTCAGACCGAAGCGCGAAAGTTTGTTGGCATTGGCGCTGAAAGTATTGGTCGTGATAACGTCGCAACCGCTGTCAATGTAGCTCTGGTGGATGCTCTGAACCGTATCGGCGGCAGTCAGCACCAGATTTTCAAAACAAACATTGACAAAGAAATTTTTGCGGTAAAGCTCGGTACCGGTCGCGCCGTCAAAAATCAGCAGATCGCGCTGCATACGCAACGAAAATTTATCCGTACTCATGGGGCAGTATGCCTTTTTATCTACAAAAATATTATTGCAGTTTTTTCATCAATATTTCGCTTACCAGCTTGGGATTGGCCTTGCCTTTGGAGAACTTCATGACCTGACCCACCAGGAACTGCAGAACCTTGGGATTGCCGGCCTTGAACTGTTCCACCTGCGCCGGATTGGCTGCGATCGCCTGATCGACAAAGCCTTCCACAGCACCGGCATCGCTCACCTGCGCCAGACCTTTTTCTTTGATGATGTCGTTGGCACTCTTGCCGCTGACAAACATTTCCGCCAGCACGTCTTTGCCGCTTTTGCCGGAAATCGCGCCGGAATCGACCGCATTGACCAGTTCGGCAAAGCCTTCCGGAGTTACCGGCGACTGGGTGATATCCAAACTGGCGGCCGAGAGTTCGCGCAACAGTTCCGAAATGATCCAGTTGGCCAGGATCTTCGGATTTTTAACACATTTGGCGGCCGCATCGAACCACTTGGCCAGATGGCGGTCGGCAGTAATGACCGAGGCATCGTATTCGGTCAGACCCGATTCCACCAGACGCGCCCGCATCGCCGCCGGCAATTCCGGCAGATTGGATTTGAATTCTTCGATTTCTTCATCGGTAAAAGTTACCGGCATCAAGTCCGGATCGGGGAAGTAACGGTAATCGTGCGCCTGTTCCTTGGTACGCATCAGATAGCTCTCGCCGGCATCATCGTTCCAGCCGCGGGTTTCCTGCTGCAGCGTGCGGCCGGCATCCAGTTCCTGCGCCTGACGCCAGATCTCGTACTCCAGAGCGCGGTGGACAGCGCGGAAGCTGTTGAGGTTTTTCAGCTCGATCTTGGTACCAAAGGGTTCGTTGGGGCCTTTGCGCAAAGATACGTTCACGTCGCAACGCATCTGGCCCTTTTCCATATCGCAATCGCTGATGCCGCCATACTGCATGATCTCTTTGAGCGCGGTTAAATAAGCGTAGGCTTCGTCCGGCGTGCGCATATCCGGTTCGGATACTGTTTCCATCAACGGCACCCCGGCGCGGTTGTAGTCCACACCGCTGGCGCCGTGCTGGTGATTGAGTTTGGCCACGTCTTCTTCGAGGTGGATGCGGGTGATACCGATGTATTTTTCCGGCAGCGGTTCGCCGGAAAAGCCCTTGACATTTTCGCCGCCGACCTTGATTCGCCCATTGGCACAAAACGGCAGATCGTACTGGCTGATCTGGTAGTTTTTAGGCATATCCGGATAAAAATAGCTTTTGCGGTCGAACTTACTGAAACGCGCGATCTCGCACCCGGTCAGCAAACCGGCGATCACCGTTTTGCGGATAGCTTCTTTGTTCGGCACCGGCAGCACGCCGGGGTAGCCCATACAGACCGGGCAGACTTTGGTATTGGGTTCGGCCCCGAACGTGTTGGCACAGGAACAGAACATCTTGCTGGCAGTGCGCACCTGAACGTGGACTTCCAAACCGATAACAGCTTCGTATTTACCCATAAATAAAAATCCTTATATTGAAATTTTTTACACTTAAAGTGTAATATACCACCACCGTGCGTTTTTTGCCAATCGCAAGTGCAACAAAATCCGGCCGCAAACGGCTCTGAAGGGGGGTCTTTCAATAATTTTTCAGAATTTTGGTCAAAGTCTGCAAAAAAACGGCGGCTTCTTCCAGCGTATTTTCCGGCGCAAACGAAAGGCGCAACCCGCTGTAAGCATCGTTTTTGCTGTAGCCCAGCGCGCGCAGAAAACGGCTGGGTTCGCCGCTCTCGGACTCGCAGGCGCTGCCGGAGGCAAGCATGATATTTTCGGCACTGAGCAACCGTACCAGCACCCCCGCCTGATACCCCGGCAGAATAAAGTGCAGTATCCGGTCGGAAGCGTACTCTCCGGGAACAGTCAGGATCAGTTTTTTGCCGTTGGGCAAAGTCATACCGGTCAGTTTACCGCGCAGAAAACTGTTCAGTTCGTGCAGTTTGCGAACATTATTTTCAGTTTCAGAACAATTCAGTTCCACAGCTTGCACCAGCGCCGCGGCGGCAACCGGATCGCTGCGGCCGATCAAATGAGCTTTCCGCAGCTGCTCAAACTTGCAGCGGAACTCTTCCGCCCGCGCGCCCAATGCCGCCAGCGCCGCAGTATTGCCGCCGCCGATCTTGCTGCCCGAAATCAACAACCAATCCGGCATACAGTCGCGCTGCAGCTGATTCATCACCGCATCCAATGACTGTACTGCATCGAGCAATATCACTGCCTGCGGCTGGGTTTCGCGCAAGATCTTCACCCATTTGGCCCAATCCTGACAGCAGCCGCACTCGCTTTGCACCGCGCTGATAACGATCAGCTGTGCCGGAGCGGGATTTTCCGGGCAGGCACAGATTTGACCGTTATCTGCCAGAGGAAAAAACTCCACACGTTTGAAATTACGCGCCAGCACCTCCCGGTAGGCTGCGTGGTCGAGCATTGACCCCCATGCGATTGCGTCAGGTGAACCATGCAAACTGCCGCAAGCATTGATAAGTGTTGTAGCGTCGGCAGCATAAAATACGCATTTATTGATATCCGGACAACCGATCCCCAGCGCCCGGAAAAGCCGCGCATCCAATTCCCGGCGCTTTTTGCGCAAAGCGTATCCTTGAGCGTGGGCGGCTTCCGGATTGCCGGAAAATTCGACCAGATATTGGCCGTAAGCGTTGCGTATTTCCGGCCTTACCGGGGTGCCGGCAGCGTGGTCAAAATAGATCATGCGGCATTGACCAGTTTAAAGTAGATCGCCAGACACCAGACCGTCGAAAGTATGAACCACAAAACCACCCCGTGCAGCAGCGGGCGCACCCCCAGCTCCCGGAGTTTGCTGCGCGAAAGATTGGCGCCGATCATAAACAACGTAAAGATCATAAGATATTTGCTCAACGCCTTGAGCCATTTGCCGGAAATTGCTACCGCATCGGCCGCCGCCGGAACTTTGCCCAGCAGATCCGGCAGATAAGTAACCAGTGCCGCCGCAATGATGAATCCCGGTATGAACCACGGAACTTTGAGCTTGAATGAGCGTTTGCCATCTTCGGCTTTGTCCGCCACACAGCAGGCAATAAAAAGCGTTACCGGCACGATCCACAATGCGCGGGCCAGTTTGACGGTCGTACCGGTTTCCAACGCGATTTCGCCGAATTGCAGCGAAGCGCCGACCACGCTGGAGGTATCGTGGATCGCCAGCGCCGCAAAATAGCCGAATTGAGTTTCGCTGAAGCCCAGCAGACGGCCCAGAAAAGGAAAGAGAAAAAGCGCTATGGCGTTGAGCGTAAACACCACCGCCGACGCCAACGCTATATCGGAGGCTTTGGCTTTGAGCGCCGGTGCCGCGGCCGCAATGGCACTGCCGCCGCAAATACTGGTACCTACGCTCACCAGCCACGAACAGTTTTTATCGACTTTGAACATTCTGCCCAGCAAATACCCCAGCCCCAGCCCCATAACGATGCCGAGCAAAGTGTAGACAAAACCGGCAGCCCCAGCTTTAAGCACCTTTTCCAGATCCATGCCAAAACCCATCAGCACGATGGAAGCCCCCAGCAGATGACTGGAAAGTTTGCCGGTGATCTTGCTGAACGGATTACCCCAGATCACAGAAAAAATTATTCCGCAGAATACCGCCGCCCCCGGAGCATAATCCCGCACGGCCGGCAGCAGCGGCGGAACGGCAAAAAAAGCCAGCGCCAGAACAATGAACAATGTTTTTTTAATTTTTTCCATATCCATAAAAAATCACCCCATCCGCGGATAGCTGCCAAGGATCTTGAAGAATGCGGAAAGTTTTTCCACATCGGCACACGCATCGGCAATATTGGCATCGTCGCGGTGGCCCAGCAAATCGACAAAGAAGCAGTATTCCCAACCTTCCTGCTGCTGCCACGGGCGGCTTTCGATCATCGTCATCTGCAGCTTGGCCCGCCGGAACGGCTCCAATGCTTCGTAAAGCGCACCGGGGCGGTTTTTAACAACAAAGCACAAACTGGTTTTGTCGTCGCCGCTGCGTTTGGTCAGCTGGTTGCCCAGCACCAGAAAACGGGTGGTGTTGAAGCTGGAATCTTCCACATTTTCTTCCAGGATCGACAGGTTGTACAGTTCGCTGGCCACCGGACTGCCCAATGTAGCAGCAAATTCTTCGGCGGCAGCACGTTCCGCTGCCGCGGCCGTACTGGTCATTTCCACCAGTTCAGCCCGGGGGAAGTTGCCCAACAGATAACTGCGGCACTGCCCCAGCACCTGCGGGTGGGTGTAAATGCGTTTGATTTCATCGCGCTTGCATTTGGCCATCAGCGAGTGATGCACTTTGCAATATTTTTCGGCCGTGATCCGGACGCTGGTGCGTACCAGATGGTCGAGCGTGTAGTTGATGACCCCTTCGGCAGAGTTTTCGATCGGCACGCAGCCGTAATCGGCCCGGCCGCATTCAATGGCCCGGAAAACTTCCGGAATGGTCTTTTCCGGCACCAGTTCGGCACTTGAACCGAAGATCCCCAGCGTGGCCTGATGCGAAAAAGTCCCCAGCGGCCCCAGAAACGCCGCCTTGAGCGGGCGTTCCAGACGCTGCGCGCCGGACATGATCTCGCGGTAAACTGCATGGAGTATATCGTTGGTCATCGGCCCGTGATTGAGCGACTCCAAACGCTCCATAAGTTTGCGCTGGCGGGCAGGGTCGTAAACCGGCAGATGCCGTTCGCGCTTGTATTCGCCGATAGCTTCGACGGCTTTGTAACGCTCGTTCAGCAGTTTTATAACTTCGGCGTCGATGACGTCGATCTGCTCTCTCAATACTTGTAATTCATTGTCGTTCATAAAACAAATTCCGGTTAAAATTCACTGTTTATGTTTTTAAAATACACCTTTTGCCGTTTGATTGCAAGCTCTCGCCGCAAAAAGTCAGAAAAAAACGCCGTTATGTCCCTTTTTTTGAGTTGCAATTATGCAAAGTTGCAGCATATTATCTGTATGACTGTTTTCGGGCCTGGCGCAACCTGGCCCTGACAGGCACAAGATTGTTACGAGAGAGGTAGATTATGCGTTGTCCGGCGTGCGGTTTTCAGGATGATAAAGTAATAGATTCACGGGTGGTCAAAGAGGGCTTCGGCGTGCGCCGCCGGCGCGAGTGTCTGGCTTGTGCGCACCGGTTCAGCACCTACGAAAGTATTATCCAGAGCGAACTCAAAGTCGTCAAACGCAACAGCGAACGCGAAGACTTTGATGCCGATAAACTGCGCAAAGGCATCGAAAACGCCTGTTACAAACGCCCCATCGATCCGGAAGAGATCAACCGGGTCATCGAAGATGTCAGCCAGAGCCTGCAGCGCGATTTTGACCGCGAAGTTGCCAGTTCGGAAATCGGCAACCGCGTTATGCTGGCCTTGAAAAAGCTCGATCAGGTAGCCTATGTAAGATTTGCCAGCGTCTACCGCAAATTCCATGATGTGGAAGAGTTTATCAACGAAATCAGATCGCTGCAGTAACACAGATGCATGATCTTGCCAGCAGGTGAAATATGCTTTCGATAACCGACAATGTTCTTTATGTGATCGACTCTTCGGGCTGTCAGCAGCTTTTTGATACCGACAAGCTCAAAAGCGCCCTGCAGGATGCCTTTGAAGCCTCCGGCAACCCCAACAGCTATCTGGCCGAAGATATTGCCTGCGCAGTGGAGTCGGCCATGATGGAAAGTATGCGCTCCGAACGTATTTTTACCCAGAGCGAAGTCGATTCAGCCGTCAGCCGGATTCTCGAAAACGCCGGTTGCGCCAACGTGGCCCAGATCTTCCGCCGGGCCAACAGCCATTTGTATATAGCTTTGGATGCCAACGAAAAAGATGCGCTTATGCTCATAACCCGCCATCTGGGCTTGAGCGAACCGATGGCCGGAACGCTGGCCGCCCAAGTGGTCAGTGCGCTCAAAAAGCTCAACATCGCCAGCGCCTCGCCGGCACTTTATCTGGAGCTGGCACGATATTACGAACAGCACTCGGGGTCGGCGCTGACCACCGCGCCGGAACAGAGCAAAAGCGCCCCTGCCGGCGGCAAACTGCTGCTGCCGGCGGCTCAAGCCAACGAACTCATGCCGGAAAAATCCCGCCATTGGCTCGACAGCAAGATCATCAAACTGGCCAATATCAGCAAACTCTACCCCAACTTCCGCCTTTCGCTCGATCTGGCGGCGCTGGCCGAAAAATTGAATTTGACTCCGCCGGTAACTGATCTGGAATTGGCCCCCGCCTTGTACGAAGCCGGCGAAAAAGTCAGCGAGTGGCTGAATTTGATCTGCGCAAGGTTGGATCTCGAACGCGTACCGCTTTATCTGATCCTGGTCAATCTGGATGAATTCACCGAGCGTTATCTGGGCGCAAGCTATCCGGAAGGCCGGCTGAACGCGCTGGAAATAGCCTCGCTTTTCCGCAATGCCATGGGTTATCCGGTAACTAAAGTACGCTGCCGCACCCGCCGCTGAAGCCGGTAATGTGCCGCCAGGCGGGCAAAGAACTTGTATTTTGAAACTTTGGCAGTGTAATTTGAGTCAACTTGGACTTGACAAGCGGCTGTTGTGAATATATATTATTATTGATAATATGTCATCATTTTTTATTTTAAAGATAAGGATATTGCGAACATGAGTAAAGTCAAAGCTCTGGTAATCACCGGGTTCGGTCTGAATTGCGAAAAAGAGACCACTGCCGCCTTTGAATATGTCGGTGCCGAAGTAAGTATGGTACACCTTAACGATCTGATTTCCGGCGGTCGTTCGCTCAAAGAATTCCAGATCCTCGCGTTTATCGGCGGATTTTCGTTCGGCGACCATCTGGGCGCCGGTACCGTGTTTGCCAACCGTGTGCAGTTCCGTCTGCACGATGAACTGCAGGAATTTATTGCTGCGGGCAAGCTGATCATCGGTATCTGCAACGGCTTCCAGACCATTTCGCGCCTCGGGATCGTTCCGGCGCTCAACGGCAAATACTTTGTGCAGCAGGCCGCGCTGGCCCACAATGATTCCGGTCTTTTCCGCGACGACTGGTGCGTGCTGCGTGCCAACGCTTCCAGCCCCTGTGTTTTCACCAAGGGCATCGACCTGATCCGGCTGCCGCTGCGCCACGGCGAAGGCAAATTTGTGGCCGATCCGGCTACGCTCAAACAGATCGAAGCAAAAAATCTGGTGGCGTTCCGCTATGCCAATGCCGATGGCTCGCTGGCTACGGAATTTCCGGCCAACCCCAACGGTTCGCTCAACAGCATTGCCGGTATCTGCGACGAAACCGGCCGCGTCTTCGGTCTGATGCCCCACCCGGAAGCATTTCTCTCGCCCTACAACTCGCCCACCTGGACGGCCGACCAGCTTAAAGGTGATCTGCCCAAAGAAGGCGACGGCGTGGCGATCTTCCGCAATGCAGTGGAATATTTGGCCTGAAAAAAATTTTCCGGCTTGAAAAAACAAAAGTTTGAATTACATTTTAACAAAACACTCCGGAACTACGGCGGGATACGAAAGCAGGTAAAAAGATGAAATTTACGGTAAGCAGAGAAAAACTTCTCAAAGCCCTTCAAAAAGTAAACAACACCATCGGCAGCCGCAATACACTGCCCATTCTCGGCAATGTATTGATCGAAGCGGCGGACAACTCCGTGGCGCTGACCACCACTGACCTCGAGATCCGGATCGTTACCCGGATCGAAGCCGAAGTGGAAGTTGCCGGTTCCACCACCGTGCCGGCCAAACGGCTGCTGGCGCTGGTCAACAAGTTTGAAGATGCCCAGGTCGTCATCACCAGCGACGAACGGCATCACGCCGAAGTCGTCTGCGGTACCAGCTGCTTCAAACTTCTGGGCATTGCGCCGGAAGATTTCCCCGGCAGCGGCGAACTGGTGCCGGTGCGTACCATCACTTTCAAAGGCGCTGACCTCAAGCGGATGCTGGGCCAGATCGCCTATGCCATTACGCTCAACGACAGCCGCAAAGTGCTGCACGGTATGCTTTTCAGTTACCGCGACGGCGTCATTACCATGGTTGCGACCGACAGCAAACGTCTGGCGATGACCGAACGGGCCGTGGAAAATGTTTCCGGCGGCAACGGCGATTGCATCATTCCGCTGCAGGCGGCCAACGAAATCAAGCGTCAGGCTGACCCGCAGGACGATATTACGCTGGAAATCGGCGAAAAAATGGCCCGTTTTACCACCAGCGATACCATTTTGACCACCAAACTTATCGAAGGCAATTACCCGAACTTCCGTCAGGTGATCCCTGCGACCTTCACCCAGCAGATCCCGATCGCAACTTCGGCCATGCTGGGCAAGATCGAACTGGTGTCGCAGGTGCTGGCCGACAGTACCGGCTGCATCGTGCTGAACTTTACCGAAGGCAAGTTGGAACTGCGCGCTGCCAGCAGCGATATCGGCGAAGGTTCGGCCGAACTGCCGGTGGAATTTTCCGGCAATCCCATGACGGCGTCGTTCAACCCCACTTTTCTGGCTGATCCGCTGCGCTTTGCCGATTGCGAAACGATGACCTTCAAGATGAACGACGGTTTCAGCCCGGTCGCCATCGACGGCGGCGACGGTTTTATCTATGTAATCATGCCGATGCGTCATTGATGTGCCGGCTTTGAACTGCGCGTCCGGTAGGTTATGATCGACGAATTCAGAATCTTGAATTGGCGTTCATTCCTGCGGACGCGTTTTGTTTTTGAGCGCAAAAATCTGCTGGTCGGGCCCAACGGCAGCGGCAAAAGCAATCTGCTGGAAGCGCTGGGATTTCTGGGGATCTTGCGCAGTTTCCGTACCGGCAGACTCAACGAACTGGTCAACCAGCAGTGCGATATGTTTGCGCTGCGCGGCAGCTGGCAGGACAGCTCCCATCGGGTCACGCAACTGGAGTGCAGCGTAGACCGCAGCGGCAAACGCACGCTGCTGGTCAACGGTCATGCCGAAAGCTCCGGGCGCGACTTTATCCAGCACTTTTACCCGGTGGTATTTGCGCCGGAAGATATGGAAATCGTTTGCGGGCAGCCCGCCGTGCGCCGCAAGTTTTTTGATATGATCGCCTGTCAGCTTGATGATGGCTACATAAATGTATTGCATGACTACCAGAAAGCGCTCAAACTGCGCAATTTATTGCTGAAAAGCACCTCCGGCAACCGTGCCAGGCTGGAAGTTTACGAAGGATTGCTGGCCTTTGCCGGGGCGGATCTGACTCTGCGGCGGCGCCGGTGGCTCGAAAAATTCAATCAGGTACTGGCCGTTCTGACTCCGGCGGCCCCGGAACAACTGCAGATACAATACAAGATGCAGTGCGATGGCACCGCCGAGGGATTTCTGGAACAATTTGCCCGCAACCGCGCCCGCGAAATCGAAAAACGCACCACCTTGAGCGGCTGCCATCTGGATGACTACATAATGCTCCGGGGCAACCATATCATGCGCAACTTTGCCAGCAACGGGCAGAACCGGTTGGCGGCGCTGCACTGCAAACTGGCTTCCGCCCTGCTGCTCATGCAGAATCGCGGAGCCGAAAATCTCGTGGCGCTGGTGGACGATGTTACCGGCGAACTGGATGAATCCAACCGCCGCAAATTTTACGAATTGCTGAAACCGGCCGGGCAAAGTTTTTTCACCTTTACGCAAAAGCCGGATGAAAAATTCTTCAACGAAGCCAAACTCTTTGATTTTCAGAATATGACAAGCGCTTGAGTTATGCGCTGCCCAAGCGGCCGGTTCCGGCAGTGCAACGGTCAGAACTTATCTGCCAATGGCCAATAGAGAGGGGTTTGGCCGGCACGGTCAAGCAATATTTTCTGCATGGCAACTTCGCCGTGCCACACGCCAAAATCGCCAATGCAGTTGTTGGAGCGATAACCATTTTGCTTCAGAAAACGCGCCGCCGGGTCATCGGGGCTCAAAAAAGCGCTCTTTACACCGCTTAAAAGTTCTGCCAGATACGCTTCGCCCTCCGGCGCGGCGACCTCGCACACCACATTTTCGATCTGCAGAATATAGCCGTGATCCGTCAGTTTGAACCGGCTGGCCGGATTGGCAAAAAACCATGGCCAGGAGTGGAAATATTTTCCATCCACTGACCGCCGGACCCGGCCGGCCAGCGGCGGCAAGGCCTGATAGGCTGCTTGAATAAATGATTTTTCGCGGTCGGAAAGTTCTGCGGCGCTTTTCCAGCAGCCCCCTGCATTCCGCTCATCCGGCGCGGTCAGCAGCGTGTTGTTCACACTTTGGCTCACCTGCCACGAGCTTTTTTCGTAAACGCGCGCCGCGGCGGTATAAAGCAGCATCAGATCAAACTGCGCATTTCCGGCCCACTCTGCGGCCAGCGTGCAGAGTTCGTGTGCTATATTGCGCCCGCGCGCCCGGGGATGCACGCCCACCGACGCCAGCCCGGCGACTTGCAGATGAGCGCCGCGCCCGTCAGAAATTTCAAACGGCATAATACCCACATGGCCCAGCAGCTCTCCGGACTCCCGGGCCGCAAACGAGTGTTCAACAAACGGAAATCTGCAGCCGTATTTCTGCCGGAAAGTTACCCATTCATCAAAACAGAGTGCCAGCATATCCACTGCTTCGGCCTGAAGCAGCGGATCACTCCCGGCATAAAAAAACTCAATCGCCATTGCTATAAACCCCGACGCCGTTGATAACAGTAGCTCTGACCGAGCGTTTATCGCTTTTAAGCACGGTTATATCGGCACAGAAACCGGGCTGGAGCCGGCCATTTTGATTTTCCAGCGCCAGATAACGCGCCGGGTTGGTACTCAAGATCTTGCAGGCATCGACTTCGTTGACGATCCGGAAGCGTTCGGTAAGGTTATAAAATGCCTGACTCTGGGTGAGGCACGAGCCGACAATGACCGCAGGATCATCTTTCAGGCGGCAGACATCGCCATTTTTCAGCACAAACTCCCGTCCGGCATCGGTCATGGGGAATGCGCCATCGGGCAAACCCGTACCGCACAGACTGTCGGTTATACCGATGATGCGGTCAACCCCCGCCGCCCGCACAGCCAGTTTGAGCAATGCCGGCGGCACATGGAATCCATCAGTGATCAGTTCGATAAAAAGCTCATCGTTGACCAGCACTTCGTCTGCCAGTGCCACTTGCGATACGCCATTTTCGACCGGTCGGCCGTCAAAGGTATCAAACAAATGGCAGATGCCGCTTCCGCCGGCGGCAATGAATTTTTCCACATCGCTTACTTTCATAGCCGTATGACCGGCCGATACCCTTACTCCGGCATCGGCCAGCAGCTTTACTGCCGCCAATCCGTTCGGTATCTCCGGCGCAATGGTTACGATCTTGAGCGTGTTATCCGCTTCCTCCAGCCAGGAACGGATCTCATCAAAGTTGACATCGCGCAAAAAAATTTCGTTCATGCCGCCGCGATGAGCAAAGTCCAGATAGGGCCCTTCCAGATGGCTGCCGGCCAATTTGACGCTGCCGGGAGCCGGATCGCGCATCAGATCGCGCACTTTTTGGATAAAGGCAAGCATGTTTTCCGGCGAATCCGACGCCATGGCCGGACACATTACGGTCAAACCGCTCTGCGGCGCCTGTTCGGCCATGAAATTTACCATTTCGGGCGTGGCATCTCCCCGGAAAATACCGTGCAGATGCACATCTATAAATCCCGGCAGCACCCAATCAGCATCGCTCCGGCACGGCCCCTGAATTTGAACTGCTTCTATCTGGTCGCCCGACCATTCCACCCAGCCGTAGCCGCACTCACTGCCGCTGACAATATTACCTTCTAAACGCATTTCCGACCTTTTGTATTTTGATCTGCTGGTTATAATGGATGCCGAAGATCGTTCCGGAAGGGGGTTAAAAACCTGTATTCCGGCGCCCCCCGGTCAAAGCTTTTTTTTGTTGACACTGCTCCGGTAAAAGGGGCTGCTATAAACGATTTTCAGCAAAAACAATGCCACCGGGATCAAAGCCGCAGTAAGGATCGCTGCCGCATAAAACACTCCGCGCGTATTGAAATAATTGATGACCACCCCGGCCACAAACGCCGCCGCGATCGTGCCAATACCGTTGAAAGTACTGGCAAAACCGAATACTGTACCGCGTTTGCGTTTGGGCGTTACGCTCGAAAGCGCTTTTTGAAAGATCGGCTGGATCCCTCCTCCGGAGAGAAACATCAGCGTCCGGCCCGCGCCGAAGATCCACAACGACCCGGCCATTGCTTGCATCAGCAAAGTCAATGCGGTAAAGCCCAGCGCCGGAACCAGCAGTTTTTCCGGCTTGATATGGTCGGATAAATACCCGAAAAGCGCCCCGGAAACCATTGCCCCCACCGAAGCAAACGCGCTGATGATCCCCGTCCAGTAGGCAGCGTCTTTGCCGGAAGTGATCGTATCGATCAGCATAGCCGGATAAGCAGCTTCAAAACTGCGCACAAAGCCGTTGCAGGCAAAGAGTATCAAAATCACCCACACCACTGTGGTCAACTGCGGCAGCAGACTCCGGTGGTGCGGCTTGATCTGCGAACCGCCCACCGCAACTTTTTTCTGCACTGTTTTGCAGTCTTCGTGGGCAAACAGCACCGAAACCCCACCGATAAAATAGAGCAATCCGCAGAAAATGAACGCACTCTGGTAGCCGAACCAATGCACGATCAAACCGCCGGCCACATACCCCAAAGTAGCGCCGCTCCAGAATGCGGTACTGAAGATCCCCAGCGCAAAACCGATCTTATCGTCGGGCGTATTTTTAACAATCAAAGTCTGCGAAGCTGCGGTGGTTCCCGCGCAGGCGGCAGTCAGAAAGCGCAAGCCGATCAACAGCCACGCGCTGTGGACAAAGCCCATCAGAGGGAAGATCAACGCCGTGCCGAACGTTCCGCGCAGCAGCATGATCTTGACCCCGAACCGGTCGGAAAGAATACCCCAAATCGGAATAAATACTGTATAAGCCAGCGATCCGGCCACATTAAAGTAAGATACATAAAGCCCGCAAGTACCCTCATCGGTCATACCCAGCTGATTTTTAAAAAAGAGCGGAATAAACGGCATCAATGCGGCAAACCCGGTCATGACCATCATTTGCGAAAACCACATCATGGCCAGATTGAGTTTCCAATGGCGCGTATCTGAATTTTCCATATACCAAAAAAGACCTCAAAAACGGTTTCTTTTGAAAAACATTCCGTATAATATACAACTGACCGGGTGTTTTTTCAATCACGCTTATGTTTTTAGCCGCAAAAAACCGCTGCCCGAACGGTAACCCCCCGGCTTATTCCAGCGCATTATCAATGAGCTTGATTTGGATGGAACCTTTACTCAAGTCCTGCAGAAACTTTTCCAGTTCCGGCAAATTTGCTTCCGGCAGCCGGCCGGAAAAATTTACTTCGCCGGCAAAAGATTCGTCAAAACTCTCAAAGGCAAGTTCGTTCAGGCGTTTCCGGGTAACTTCCAGAAAATTGTAGGGCAAAGCAAAGTCGATATGGCTCATATACTGCAATTCACGCACCGGGGCATTTTCCAGCGCCATTTGCGCGCACTCGGTATAAGCTCTGACCAGTCCGCCGGTACCCAGTTTGATTCCGCCATACCAGCGGGCCGCAGTTACGATCAAATTGGTTATGCCGGAGTTTTTCACTACTTCCAGCATGGGACGGCCCGCAGTTCCGGAGGGTTCGCCATCATCGGAACAACCCTGCACGCCGCCGGATGAACCGACGGCAAAGGCAAAAACTATATGGCCGCCGTTATCGTATTTAAGTTTCTGACTGCGCCAAACTTCCCGGGCTTTTTCAGGCGAATCCACCGGAATGGCTTCGGCAATAAAGCGGGATTTTTTGACCACCATTTCGCCGACAGTCGGCGCAGTCAATACTTTCATAAATAATTTTACTCTTTGGGGGCAAAACGTTTTACATAAAGTTCGATCGCCTGCGCCCAGATCTCGTAACCGGCGGGGGACAAGTGCAGATAGTCAGGCATGATCTTTTTGGAAAGCGTGCCGTCTTTTTCCAGCAGTTTGCCGGCAATATCTTCGTAAAAGACATTTTCGCCGTCTGCCAGAGTGCAGATGATTTGATTGATCTCTTTGACCTGACCGCGGAAAACGTGGTCGGGATTCTGGGCCCGCGGGAACACGCCGAACAGCAATATTTTAGCTTCCGGGCAATTTTTACGCAAGGCTTCGACGATCAGTTTGATCCCGGCGGCGGTAGCTTCCGGCCCCGCCGTGCGGTGGCCGATGTTGTTGGTACCGATCAAAACCACGATCAATTTGGGGTTGATACCTTTGTAAGCGCCGCTCGGCTGGAAAAATCCGCTTTCACCAGCCATCCACAACTGGTGTTCGGTGCGGTCGCCGGCGTGCGAAAGATTCAAGATTTCGTGTTTGGGAAAGTGTTTTTTCAAGACTTCCATACTGGCGCGGTTTTCCCAGCCGTGGGTGATGCTGTCGCCGATAAAAACCACGTCGATCTGATTTTTGGCGTCGGCGATCTGTTTGCGTTTGGCATCGTAGCGCTTGTGCCATCCGTTGTAAGGCTCGCTGAAGCGGTGGCGGGGGGTCGGCGTGGTCGAAATCACATAACCGAACGGCTCTTTGACCGCGGCTTTTTCGCATTTTTCCGCTTTTTCGCAAGTGGCGCATCCGGTCAACACCAGACTGCCCAAAACAACTCCGGCCAGCAACAGATTTTTCATTTTCAACTCCATTAAGCTATTTTTTCTGTGGATCAACTCTTCCCGATAAGGTTAATGTACACGTTCTCAAGCTAAAAATCAAATTTTGCCGCCATTTTTGCCGGATATCAAACAGGAACTGCAACAAAGTTATTTTGCCGCAGTTCCTGTTCAAAATTAATAAATGTTAATGTCCCAAATTTTGTGATGGGACGAGTTGTTTGACAAAAGTGCATCTGACCTTTATTTTTTAGTAACCAAACAAAAAAATAAAGGAAAGATCGGATGCACAATAAAATTAC
>SUWA01000056.1 GCA_015061695.1 Lentisphaerota bacterium | reverse complement strand
GCTCTGGCGCGTTCAAAAACATGTTGGATCATCGGCTTGCCGGCCAATTGCGCCAGCACTTTACCGGGGAAACGCGAACTGCCGTAACGGGCAGGAATCACCACAACTGTGCGAAGTTCAGACATATATATATAAACCTTTCAACCCATTGAACCGCCTGAATCAGGCGACATTATTTTTTATCGGGAGCAGTATTGGGAACTGTTCCCCGTAAATTTTCTAAAAATTTCCGGCTGGAAAATTTTATTTCCTGCGAGTAGCCGTTACCCTTGCTTTTCTGTATTGTGTTGTGATGCAGATAAAGCCGCTGCAGTATGCCCATAAAACTGCGGCACTGCTGCGGAGTAAGATATTTACTGTTCTGGTGCATAAAAGCTGCACTGCGGTCAAGACTGCGGCAAATCAGCGCTTCTTCCGAACCGGCCGGCGGCATAAGCTCCGTGGAGGCTTTACGGGACAGTCCGCGTACTTTATCAAACTGTTCAACGAGTTCATGCCGGGCAACCTGTTCTGCCCACATGGATTCAAGTTTAAGATGCCACGGCAGCCATACTGCCAGAAAACACTCTGCCGCCACTATCAGAAAAAACAACGCAAAAGCCAGTGCCATCATGTAATCGCGTTTGAATTTTACTGACCGTATTTTTTTCTTTGCCATTTTAGCGTACTCTTCCTGCCGGCAACCGGCAACTTTATAATATACCTAATTCAGTCATTCTGATGCGTAACGCATTCACCGGCAGACCGATAATATTTTCCAACTCTCCGCTGACCGATTCAACCAGCATATCTCCATGATCCTGAATACCGTAAGCGCCGGCCTTATCCAGCACCGGAACCAGCGACAGATACTTTGCAATCACCGGATCATCCAACTGGCGGAAACGGACATGCGACGCCTCAACCATATCCGACCGGCACTCCCGCGCAACACACCACAACGCTACCCCGGTCAGCACCCGGTGTTCGCGCCCGGAAAACTGCCGCAGAAAATCGGCGGCTTCGGCCAAATCACGCGGTTTGCCGTAAACCTTATTTTCCAGCACCACCACCGTATCGCACCCCAGTACCCAATCCTGGGGGTGCCGTGCTGCCACCCAGTCAGCTTTCAGCGCAGCATTGGCCAACACCATTTGTTCCGGAGTCATCAGCAGCGGTGCGCTCAATTCCTCGACTGCGGCCTTTTCGACCGTAAAATCTTTTATGATCCTGCCCAGCAGCTCTTTCCGCCGGGGGGATTCAGATGCCAGAAACAAACCCATTATGCACAACCGGAACGTCGTCCTCCCCATCTGTATCGTGTCCGCCGGGGATCTTGGAGAGGATTATTGCAACGCTTTTTACATCTTCGATCCCGAATGATTTGTTCAACATGGTAAAAACCCGCTGCTTCAACTCTGCGGCGGCAGCATCAAATGCCTTGTCCTGTTCTTCAAACAGAACCGTAACTGTTAATTCCAGTTCGCGGTGATGGTTGCGCTGCATGATCACTTTCATGATCTCAAACTCGGGGAACTCCGACTCCAACCGGCAGACGGCCGTATAAATGGCGCTGCGCGAAATAAATATATCGCCATCTTCCCGTTCCAGCACCACTCCGCTGACCGCCGGACGCCGGAAAATGAGTTTAAGGATCAACCCGATGATCACCAGCAGCAAAAACACCATTGCCGACAACAACATGGCGTTCCGGAAGCCTTTTTCGTATTCAGTTGCCGCCGGCCAGAAATCAAAAAAACGGGCCAGAAAATTATAAAATTTTTCCATAAAAGTATTTTTTCCCCTCGCTCATCCCCCAATGATCACTTTTTGCTCAACCGATCCCCGGCAATCCGGATAACGCTGCCCGGCTGGCGGCCAGTGCATCGACTCCGGGGGCGGCATCTTCGTCATCATCGTCGTCATCGGAATATTCAACCTTTTCATCCAGCTGCTGAACAACTACATCCACTGAATTTACGGTCAAACCGGCGGCGCTCTCCACCTGTTCTATGACCTGGCGCTGGACTTCCATAGCGACCTTGGGAATGACCGTTCCGAAAAAGATATTGACCTTGACGACGATCCGGATCTTTTCTTCGTTATCTTTTATTATTTCGATCGCGCGGGAGTGACTGCCCACCATGCCGGCCAGATTGTCGATGATCGCACTGCCGGCCAGACGGGAAACTCCTTCCACCCCCAGCACGGCCCGGCTCACCAACGCGGCCAGCACATTGTCGTGGATCTTGATCAAACCCAAATCAGAGGATGAATCACTGGATAACTCTATACGCCCCGCGGCTGCGCCGGGATTCATATTACGGTTCATCATTTCGGTGCTTTTCATAAACACGACCTCCTTTTCATTGGGTTGACTGCCATACTGACTGTATAAAAATCAAAATCATCTATACCAGACGGGAGCCCAGAGATTTCTGCGCTCCCGTACCGGACATATTCGCCGTTCCGGAGCGGCTTACTGTTTTACAACAGTATTATTTTTTTTCGTTGTTGGAATTGCTCATAAACGAGCGTTCCACAAAACCGGTATCGTAATTGCCGGATACAAAGTCTTTATCGTTGACGATCTGTTTGGAGAACGGTATGGTCGTTTTCACGCCGTCAACAATAAACTCATCCAGCGCCCGACGGCAGCGGATGATCGCCTGTTCCCGGTCGGGAGCTTTAACGATCAACTTGGCGATCATGCTGTCATAATACGGCGGAATACGGTAGCCGCTGTAAACGTGTGTATCCACACGCACACCGATACCACCGGCCGGAACCAGCAGTTTTACTTCGCCCGGACAGGGAGTAAAGCGCGTTTCCGGATTTTCCGCATTGATACGGCATTCGATCACATGGCCGTTGAGTTTGACATCTTCCTGCGTAAAGCTCAACTTTTCGCCAGCCGCGATCCGGATTTGTTCTTTGACAATATCCACGCCGGTAAGTTCCTCGGTAACCGGGTGTTCGACCTGCACGCGGGTGTTCATTTCCATAAAATAGAACTCACCTTCGCCGGTCAGCAGAAATTCGATCGTACCGGCATTGGTATAGCCGGAAGCCTGCGCGGCTTTGACCGCAGCCGTACCCATCTTTTCGCGCAATTCAGCGCTCAAGGCCGGCGACGGAGATTCTTCGATCAACTTCTGGTTGCGGCGCTGCACGCTGCAGTCGCGTTCGCCCAGATGCACCACGTTGCCGTGTTCATCGGCCAGGATCTGGAATTCGATATGGCGCGGGTTGATGATATATTTTTCCATATACAGCGAGCCGTCGCCGAAAGCGTTTTCCGCTTCGGTATGAGCCGCGTGGAAACCGGTGATCAAACTTTCTTCGTCAAAAGCAATACGCATACCGCGGCCGCCGCCGCCGGCGGTAGCTTTGACGATCACCGGATAACCCAGCTTTTTGGCCATTGCCAACGCATCAGCTTCGGTGTCGATCAAGCCATCGCTGCCGGGAGTTACCGGCACACCGGCCTTGACCATGGTGTCGCGGGCCACAGCTTTATCGCCCAAAGCGCGCATGGCTTCGGGAGTCGGCCCGATAAAAGTGATATTGTGCTTACGGCATGCTTCAGCAAAGTAAGCATTTTCGGCCAAAAATCCGTATCCGGGGTGAATAGCATCAGCACCGCTGATAGCTGCCACGCTCAAGATCCGGTCGATCATCAGATAACTGGCCGAGGCCTGGGCCGGCCCGATGCATACTGCTTCATCGGCCTCGCGCACCGGCAGACTGTCGGCATCGGCAATAGAATAAACCGCAACGGTTTTAATGCCCAATTCCCGGCAGGCACGGATCACACGCAAAGCGATCTCGCCGCGGTTGGCGATCAGAATCTTATTAAAAAGAGCCATAAATCGTTCCCGGTTTTGTCGTTTTTATTCGATCACGAACAGCGGCTGACCAAATTCCACCGCACTGCCGTTTTCAACGAGAATATCTTTGATAACGCCGGATTTTTCGGCCTTGATCTCGTTCATGACCTTCATAGCTTCGACAATGCAAACCACCGTATCGGGGGTAACTTTGTCGCCGACTTTGACAAACGGAGCTGCATCCGGGCTGGGCGCGCGGTAAAGCGTACCAACCAGCGGAGAATCGATCGTAACACCCTTGGCCACAGTTTCAGCAGCCGGAGCAGCGGCCGGAGCGGCAGCCGGAGCAGCCACCGGAGCCGGAGCAGCCACACTCACAACCGGAGCAGCCACTACAGTACCACCGCGCTTGATTTCCAGCGAGAAACCTTCACGTTCCAACTTCAGTTCGGCCAGATCATTGGCCGCCACGATCTCTGCGATTGCCTTGATTTCGTCAATGTTCATTTTTTTGTCCTGACTTGTTTATTTTTATTCTCTCGATACTATATTTCAACACTTGTTTACTTATTCAATTTGGTCATAAGCGCCCGCAGCGCCCACTCGTAACCATCCACCCCCAGTCCGGCGATCATTCCCAGACAAGCCGGAGCGGTCAGACTCTCGTGCCGGAATGACTCCCGACTGCTTATGTTACTTATATGTACTTCGATGGCCGGCACCTTGCTGCACGCCCGCAGCGCATCAGCGATCGCCACCGAGGTGTGCGTGTAGGCTGCCGGATTGATAACTATACCATCCACCGGGGCATCGGTCATGACCGCATTCAAACGATCCACGATCACCCCTTCGTGATTGCTTTGCAAAAACTCCAATTCACAGCCCGGAGTTTCGGCAGCCACCTGCTGCAGACGAGCTTCCACCGAAGCCAGAGTCGTATTGCCGTAAATGCCCGGTTCGCGCACGCCCAGCAACCCGAGGTTGGGTCCGTTTATCACCAGAATTTTCATAAACTCCACCCGTTCAGAGAACTTATACCGCGTTCCCAAAGCTGTTTTTCACCTTCAACGCAGTCATTATCACAAAACAACCCTATCAATATACTATACACGCTCAAACGCTATTTTGCCAATTTTGCACTCTTTTTTATTTGGCCAGCGGCAGTTTCTGCATTTCAAGTTTGTGTTCTTTGAGCAGCGGCTGGATGGTTTCGGGGTCAAAAGATCCGGATGAACTTTCTTCAACCGCAGCGCTGTCAGGAACCGTTCCGGGATCTTCCGGCGAGCTGGAACAGGAACTTATCATCACGATCAACAGTATGATAAGCGCCAGCACCGCCGCGCCGATCACTCCGAAGCCCCAAATGATCTTTTTCAGCTTTTCATCATTTTCTTTCTGCCCGGAATCATCGACATCCAGTCCTTGAATAAACTCATCATTACAAGAATATTCCAACTGTTCCTTGAGTTTGGCCACCAGCGTATCCGAAGTATTTTTGCTGACTCCATACACCCGGCAAAGCGTTCTGATATAGCCGATCACAAACGCCAGCGACATCGACTCGCGCAGCGACTCATTTTCCAGCGCCTCAATAAAACGCGGCTGGATGCGGGTGATATTTTCCAATTCCTCATAGGTCATATTGTGCTGTTCGCGCAAGATGCGCAACGCCGTACCGTAACTTTTGCCGGCCACAGCTTTTTCCAACGCGCTGACCTGTTCCCCGCCGGATACTGAATTTAACGGCGGAGTTCCGGCGGGGCGGTTCATCGGCTGACGCGATCTCAACAACATTTCCGGATCGCCACGCCCGGCCGACGCATTTGCCTCCGGATTATCTTCTCCGTACCGGTCAAATGCGTTGGAGTCAACTTCTTCAGCGGACTCAAACTGACCGCTTGATTCATTGGAATAATCCGCCGGATAATCTTCAGCGGACTCGTTCCCGTCATCATAAGCCATTGCTTCCGAAAGCTCCTCCCGGACACTTTCCAGCTCTTCGATCTGTTCTTCGCTGCCGTTCCCGAAATTCAATTCGATCTCACGGGGATTCTCTTCCATAATATTCACCTCTGCAACTTCTGTTACGCAGTATTAAATTCACTTATTGAGTATATCGTCAAACACCAATATATCGCGTTTGGCGCCGCTGCCGGAAGGCGGCCCGACGATGCCGCGTTCTTCCATTAAATCTATCAATTCGGCCGCCCGGTTGTAGCCGATCTTGAGCCGCCGCTGAATGTAGCTGGTGCTGGCTTTCTTTTCCAGCAGCACGATTTCCAACGCGCGTCTGACCAGATCGTCATCTCCCGGCTGCATATATTTTGCCACCGTGGGATCAAGTTCAAAACCGCTGTCGATAAAAGCATCGGTTTCTTCTTCCGTCCAATCCCGGCTGCTGCCGCCGCGGGAACTTTTACCCTTTGCGGGGTCATCATCTTCTTCGTCATCGCTGCCGGAGATCACCTGCTGATCAAAACGCTGCTCGGCCTGACCTGAAACAAATTCCACAACTTTCTTAATATCACTGTCATCCACCAGCGAGCCTTGAATACGGTCGATTTCCGCGCTGTTGGGCGCCAAAAGCAGCATGTCGCCCATGCCCAGCAGTGATTCAGCGCCTTTCTGGTCAAGAATGACCCGGCTGTCCACCACCGACACCACGCGGAACGCAATTCGCGTGGGCAGATTACTTTTGATTGTGCCGGTAATGACATCGCGGCTCGGCCGCTGGGTAGCCACCACAATATGCACCCCCGCGGCGCGTCCTTTGGCAGCAATACGCGATATACTCGTTTCGATATCGCTTCTGGCATCAGTTACCATCAAATCGGCCAACTCGTCGATGATCACGATCAGCACCGGCAGTTTATCAGGTATCGGCAAACCGTCATCATCCAGCATCGGTACGGCCGGCAGCTTGCGGTTATTGAAATCCTTGAGTTTTTTGACCCCGGTTTTAGCCAGCCACAGATAGCGTTTATCCATTTCGGTCGTGGCCCAGCGCAACGCCAGCGGCACTTTTTTGAAATCATGGATAACCGGCGTTATCAAATGCGGCAGTGTCTGGTAATCAGCCATTTCCACCACTTTGGGGTCCACAAGGATCAACTGCAGATCGTCCGGCGAAAACTTCATCAGCAAGCTCATAATCAACGAGTTCATACACACCGACTTACCACTGCCGGTTGCACCGGCGATCAGCAGATGCGGCGCCTTGGCCAGATCCAGCACCACCGGTTTGCCGGAAATATCTTTACCCAGCACGATCGGTATTTCCCAACTGCCGTTTACCCAGACATCCGAATCCAGTACCGAACGCATCATGATCGCTTCGGCATTGGAGTTCGGCACTTCCACCCCGACCACATCCCGGCCGGGGATCGGAGCTAAAATACGCAGACTGCGGGCCTTGAGGTTCATGGCAATATTATTTTCGATTTCAGTAACCTTGCTGACCTTGACACTGGGGGCAAGCCGGATCTCGTAGCGGGTAACACGCGGGCCGGAGACATGACCGACCACCTGACCGTTGACCTTGAAACTTTCCAGCGTATCTTGCAGTATTTGCTTATTCATAGCAATAACTTCCGGTTTTTCGCCGGAGATTTCGCCGCCCTTGCCCAACATGGAAACCGGCGGCAGTGTATACTGCCGGCTGCTGGCTTTGACATGAGTATCGCCTTCCTCCACGATCGTGGGCCGCGCCAGTTCCATCGGCGACGGAGCCGCAGTTCTTTCGCTTCTCACGTTATCGGCAACTGCCGGAGCGGTAACCCGTCTGGCCGGCTCCGGCTCAACCGGAACAGTTTCTTCAACGTACGGATCGACCGGATATTCTTCCTGCACATTATTATTGCCGCAATCATCAAAGAGTTCGACTTCAGCAACTTGTGCAACTTCCGGAGGATCGGATTCCGTTCGAGTACGCCCGATCGGAATGGGGTGGATATTTTCAGATTCATCATCATTACCGTTGCGGCGGCGGGTGTTTTCAACCGTATTCCGCGGGCGCGGAGGCCGGGCGGCCGCCCCTTCGGCCAGCTTGATGATTTTATCGACCATACTGACCAGCACCGTATGCCAATCCGAACTGTAAAGCATTATCAAGCCAGCCAGCAGCAGTGTAGCGCTGAACAAAATACTCCCGACCGGTCCCAGAAAGAGCCGCAACGGTCCCGGCGCAATATCGCCGCAAGGCGGTGCGACCATGATCTGGCCGATCACCCCGCCGGAAAGCGACAACTCCGGCACGCCTTCACGCCCGATACCGATACTCTGGCAATGCGCCGTAAACGAAGCCGGATTATAAGCAAAAATCATTGCTGAACCTAAAACAGTCAGCACTACCCCCGGCAGAAACAGCCACGTCCGCGACAATTTTTGCGGCATGAACGACCGGATTGCCGCCAGCAGCACGATTCCGGCCAGCACATAAGTTGCCAACCCGATCGCCGTGAACAGACTGCATGCGACCCGGGCACCGATATCGCCGATCCAGTTGCCGACCACGCCATCGACGCCGCCGGCAAGCACCGAAAAATCCCCGGCTTGGTGTGAAAATACAGCCAATACAAACAACACTCCGCCCAACAGATAGAAGAGCGTTCTCACCCGGAAGGCGTTACCGGTTTGATCCTGATTTTTTAACTTTTCCGCCACAGTAAAATTCACCTTGAATCTAAAAAGCATGATATCGGGGTAATATAATATTCTCCTCCGATAATTGCAAGGCGATTATGCAAATAAACAGCAACTTTTTTTAATGAAAAAAACGCCGCTGTCCGGGGTAAGCGTTCATCAGCACACAAGGTGCTTTCACACCGGATCGTACAGCAGATTTATCCACAAAAAAACTGCTGCAGAACCGTTCGATCCTGCAGCAGTTGTATCTTACGCTTGTTCAATTCAGGCGTTGTAGAATTTATCGCGCACGGCCCACAACCCCAAGGCGGGATTGCTGATGTAGAAAATTTCTTCGCCGTTGACGATATTCACCCCGTCTTTGAGGTTTTTGACATCATATTTGGCCATCATTTCCTCAAGATCGCCGTAGAGGAAGCCCACGCTTTCGATCTCTTCGCGGCTCATGTGTTCGCCGGGGCAGTAGGTGATGCGGAATCTGCCTTCGCTGGAACCGTGGATCATGTGCGCCGCGGCACCGAGGTTGTTGCGCAGATCTTCGTTGTTTTTCACTGCTTCGAGCGTGGCGGGCGTGCCGTGATAACCGTATTTGCGCAGCAGACGGTCGATTTCTTTATCTTCGCCAAACTCTTTCAGCGCGGGTGCCAGCACGATCAGATCGCCGTCATCGTCGATCGCCATGCGGGTACGGTAAACTGATTTATTGCCCAGCCAGGTGCTTTTGAATTCATCGGGATCCAGCCAGACCACCACTTTTTTGAGCGGTTTATCCAGCAAAGTCAGGTTGGTTTCCTGCGCAACTTTTACGGCAGCCAGGTAGGCGCTGTCATCAAAGCTGGCAAAGATACCGTCGGTCTGCATAGCGCCGTCGGCGCCGCGGCTGCGCACGGTCTGGATATAGCAGATCGGCAGTTCGGCAAGAAAGTTTTCCACCGCATAGTTAAAGAGTTTGCGCACCGGCGAATCGGCCTGCCCCATGATCCGTTCCATATTGCAGGAAGCGCCCACAAAGTGGGACTTGTTGATCATATCGCTGCCGCCGATACCGACCATGATGTTTTTGGTATAGTTGGCCATACCCACCACTTCGTGCGGCACTACCTGACCGGGCGAGAAAATCACATCGTAGTTGTCAAACACAATCTTGTTGACCATGGCTTTGACGTCGTAATCGAGTTTGCCTTCGCTCCACTCTTTGATGAGTTCGCCCGACACCGTACCGACTTCCACCACATCGTTGCGCCAGTCGTGTACGCGATAGGCCTCCATGGGGATCGCATCGCCGAACATCATCTTGAGTTCGGCTTCGGTCATCGCCGCGTGAGTACCCAGTGCCGGGATCACATGCACCGTGGCGCCTTTGGCGGTAAGCATTTCATAAAGCGCCGCCGTGATCGGACCGGCGTAAGAATTCAAGCGGGTATGATCCGGGGGGACCAGCAAAACTTTATTCATGGGTTTGTCGATCTTGCCGAGCAATTCAACAAGCATCGCCTTGACTTCAGCATCCGATACAGGAGTACCGTTGCCGCCGCGGAAAGTAAGCATAGCCATAAATATACCTCTTTATTTAAGGTTGCAATTTGCAAAAAATAAACCGGAAGAACCTTCCGAAAAAAGTTCTCCCGGTTAATATAACCTGTTTTTTCTCAAAAACAAGCCTTCAGCATAAAAAATCAGTCAACATCTATTTCAGTACAAATCGTACCTTTGACTTCGCCGGCAAAGAGTTTATCTTCATCGGCCAGAAAATCCAACAGATATTTTTGGCTCATGTGGTAATCCAGCGCCGCCTGATCCTGCCATTTTTCGTAGATCATATACTGTTCGGCCTTGCCGGGCACTTCGTGGATGCGGTACATGATATTGCCCGCTTCTTTGTGCGTGGCAGCTGCCAGCGCCAGCAAACGCTCGCGCCCGACGGCGGCACACTCCGGCTTGAAAAAGACCGGCACGATGATCGTGATCTCTGCCTTCATAACCTTACCTCACTTTTCAGCGGCGGCGGGTGGGAATATGGGCGCTTTCGCCGTGGACAGCGTGAGCGGCTTCCATGATCGATTCACCCAGCGTCGGATGCGCGTGGATGGCACGGCCGAGTTCGCGGGCAGTACATTCCATTTTCATGACCGGCGCGGCTTCGGCGATCAGATCGGTAGCGTGCGGGCCGATGATATGCACGCCCAGCACTGCATCAGTTTTGGCATCGGCCAGGATCTTGACAAAACCTTCGGTTTCGTTGATCGCCATGGCTTTGCCCAGCGCAGCGAAGGGGAACTTACCGACTTTGTAATCCACGCCCTGTTCTTTGAGCTGTTCTTCGTTGGCGCCCAGTGAACCGATTTCGGGAGTGGTGAAGATCGCACCGGGGATCTGGTCAGCGGCCAGCGCAGTACGGTTGCCGGCAATGGTTTCGACCGCGGCGGCGGCTTGAGCGCTGGCCCAGTGAGCAAGCATACCTTTGCCGGTAACGTCGCCGATGGCATAAATGTTGGGAATATTGCTTTGAGCATATTCGTTGACCGGGATCCAGCCGCGTTCGTTGGTCTGCACACCGGCAGCGCCCAGATTCAGTTCGCCGGCCACCGATTTACGGCCGATGGAAACCAAAAGATACTCGGCCGAAACCTTGATATCGCCGACCATACCGGTAACGCCTTTGGCGGTGGCTTTGATGTCGCCGAGCGGAGCGCCGGTCATGATCTTGATACCCTTGCTTTCCATGATCTTGGCGAGGGTCTTGCCTACTTCGCGGTCGATGGGCGGCAGGATACTGGGCAGCATTTCCACCACCGTTACTTCCGTACCCATTTCAGCAAACAGGCAGGCAAATTCGCAACCGATAACGCCGCCGCCGAGTACCAGCAAGCTCTTGGGAACCTTGGGAATGCTCAACAGTTCAGTCGAAGTGATAACGCGCGGGCTCTGCGGAATGAATCCCGGAACCAGCGAGGTGGAACCCACGGCAATAATAAAGTTTTTGGCCTGAACAGTCGTACCGGCATTTTCGCCGCCGGCGATCATCACGCTCTGACGGTTCATAAAACTGGCGCTGCCGTTAAAGACCGTTACACCGGCGGCCTTGAGCAAGCCGGCGATACCGCCGCGCAGTTTGGCCAGCACATCTTCTTTGCGCTGGAGCATTTTCGACCAGTTGGGTTTGATCTCGCCGGAGATTTCCACTCCAAAATCGGCCGCATGACGGGCGCTGTGCAGCACTTCGGCACTGGCGATCAGAGTTTTGGTGGGGATACAGCCGATATTCAAACAGGTACCGCCCAGATTACCTTTTTCGATCAGCGCGGTCTTCAGACCTTTCTGACCGGCTTTGATCGCTGCAACATAACCGCCGGGGCCGGCACCGATAACACACACATCAAATTTTTCCATCGCCATAATCTCTCTTCCTCTATTATTATAAAGTAAAGGTTTGTTTATACAGTTACTCCATATAAGATACAACGATATTGCGTTCCTTGCAACTGCAACACGCGCAAAAATGAAGATTTTTTTTCAAAAAAAAGCAAAAACTTGCAAGAAACCAACATTCCACTCCTGTTCAGCGGCAGCATTTCAGGGGGGATCCATATTTTTTCACTTTTTTTTATTTTGTGATTTGCATTAAAGGGTAATGTGGAATATATTAAAATTAGACAAGACTAACTATTTATTATTTCCCCACTCCAATCAAAAAGCGGGGATGTTGATTTTTTAAGAGTTAGACAAGACTAATTTCATAAAAAAAACAGAGTTTCAAATCAATAAAAAACAAGGAGTATTATGTATGAAAAAAGTTTTTTCCAATCTTGATCGCCGCAACATTGTCCGAAAAAATTTCACGCTGATCGAACTGCTGGTTGTGATCGCCATTATTGCCATTCTGGCAGGTATGCTGCTGCCGGCACTCTCATCGGCCCGGGAGCGGGCGCGCAGTACCAGTTGTGTAAACATCCTCAAACAGTATGCACTGGCTAATATCATGTATGCCGGAGATAACAAAGTCCTCTGTCCGGTTACGGATGGAACAGTGTTTTATTACGGTGTACGCAGCGGCGGACACGGCGGCTTTACTTACGACTTGAGCCAGGGCGGTTTTCTGCATCAGTATATGGGCGAAAACGGCAATGCCATGCTCTGTCCCTCCTTTGCCGGAGCGCAAGGTATTTCCGATCCGTCCGACGCAAGTCAGGTGGGCGGCATCGGCTACAATCGCTTGACCTGGAGTTCCACCTTCGGCAGCGGTGATTATGCCATTTCCAACGGTTTGACTGCGCCCGAAAGTGTCAACCGCCCCACCGAAATCGTTATGTTCGGCGATGCGGCCATGTACGCCGGCGGCACGATCAGCGGTACCGGTTATCTGGTTCCCAAGACTGTCGGCATGATGGATAAAAACGGGTCGGCATACTTTTTGCACGGCAAGATGGCCAATATGTGCTATGTGGACGGCCACGTTTCCAGCGAACGTTTTCTGGGCGGCACCGAGCTTTTCACCGGATATTTTGATGAAACGTTCAAACATTTTTATCCGGATTGGAGCGAAAGCAACCCCACGCCTCCCGGCAACTGACCGAAACACTTTATGGCAAGGATGTTATTATGAACAGCATTACTTTTTTCAAACCTCTGATGTTGCTTGTTTTTTTGAGTTCTTTTATCTTGCTGACACCCGGGTGCAGCAGCAAAAATCAGCAGGCCGTAAACGACAGCGTGCGCAGCGAAGCGATCGATGTAGCCAATCAACTGTTTGACTCCATACACAAACGCGACCGCAAGGCCTTGCGAACTCTGGCCGCCGAACCCCGCGCACCGGGGTTGAACGAGCATTATCAACTGCTGGCCATGACCAACCCGGGCAGTAATGTTGACTGGGTAGTAACCCAGGGAAAGCTCCATGGCGATATAAACTTGAGCTGCCGACTGGATAACGGCCGCCAACTGGTGATCATTCTGACCCGAAACAGCAGCCAACAGCTCAAGTTTGTCGGGGCGGTGGTACTGGGCTGAACTGATTATTTTTCCGGCACAGAATATGCCACTATATCTCTTGCCGGACAACAGGATAGAATATTATGTTTGTGTTTATAAGTGCGGTTTTGCTGCTGGCCTGTTATCAGAGTTTCTGCAAACTCTCGCTCTGCAGCTGGCGCTGGATCTTTCCGGAAGCGGCTCTGTTGCTGGCATTGCCATGGTTTTTTGAAGCCCGGCTGGCCAATACCAGTATGCTGGAATTCAATACGGCTTTGACCTCGCCGGAAACGCTGCAGAATTACTGTGCCGTGATCGTTATTCAGGAATTGTTTACTCTGGTGGTCGGATTTTCGCTGCTCAACGACTGTGTTGAGCGCCAAAGCGATCCGGAAAAGTACCAGTGCAAGCCGCCTTGGCAGCGGATCGTCAACCAACTCAAATATCTGGTGTTTTTGCCTTCTGTGCTGCTGCCGGGCGGGGTGTTGTACAGTCAGATGTATCTCTTCAACCACTTTCCGGAATTGAGTTTCCGCACGCTTACGATCATTGTCAGCGTAAGCGCTCCGGCCCTGCTGCTGACCGTAAGCGGAAGTCTGAAACTGCTGTACAACCGTTTGAACTCCAGAATTCTGGCGGTACTTCATGCAGAATATTTTCTGCTGCTGCCGGCAATTTTTCTGCCGGTGGCCGCCACTGCCGAACTGCTGCCGGACAAAGAAACTGCCGACTGGCAAGCGCCGCTGCAGCTGACCGGCTACACCCTGGCATTTACCATTATTTGCACAATAATTATTTATTTATATAACAAAAAACAAAGGAGAAAAAAATGTCTGCTGTAACTCAAATTCTTAACTGGATCTCCAACAGTCTACTGCTGCCGGTGATCGTATTGCTGCTGGCGGCGCTGGCGGCGGCTTTGATCTCGCTGGGGGGCTTTTGCGCCAACTATATAACATTGATGCAAGAGCGCAAAAAGCGCAATGAACTGCTGAAAAGCATCCGCCATGATCCGGCGCTGGATTTGGAGAAGATCAACACTGACGGGATTTTCAGTGCGCATTTGCACGATCTGGTCAAACTCAACTTTGATGAACTGGAGTGCGAAAAGTACATTGCCGAAATCGAGCAGAATTACGAGCGGGAGCTTGAACGCACCCGCTTTCTGACCAAAACCGCCCCAATGCTGGGTTTGATGGGGACTTTGATCCCCATGGGACCGGCGCTGGCCGGTCTGGCCTCCGGTGACATTGCCAACATGGCTTACAACATGCAAATTGCATTTGCCACCACTGTGGTCGGCTGTGTTATAGCCATGATCGCCTTGCTGGTCAATTCGGTAAAAAAACACTGGTTTGCCGAAGAGGTGAACAATTTGCGCTATGTGCTTGACCGTAAACTCGCAGGAAAATAAACTATGAAAAAGCGTTACCGCTATCAATCGTTCAATACTGCCGAAGATATTGACCCCATGGGCAGTCTGGTCAATCTTTTTGACGTGGCCATGGTCTTTGCCGTGGCGTTGATGGTGGCATTTGCCATTCAGAGCCGCATGACCGAGTTCCTGACCGCCGAAGATGCCACCTTTGTCAAAAATGCCGGCAAAGAAGATATGGAAATCATCATCAAAAAAGATAATAAGATCACCCGCTACAAATCCGAAAAACAAACCGGTTCCGGCAAAGGCCGCCGGGTGGGGATCGCTTATCAGCTGGAAAACGGCGAAGTGATCTATGTACCCGAGGAGAACAAATAATATGAAAATAAAGAAAAAAAATCTTATCATTGCCATATCCGGCGCCGTGATCCTGCTGTTGGCGGCATGTTCGGTATGGGGGTATTTGCGCTACGCCGCGCCGACCCGGATCCTGCTGGTCAATTATCCGGAATACATGCTTGCGCCGTTGCTGGATCAGCCGCTGAATCCGGCCTTGGACATCCAAGCAATCCAATGGAACGACCAGAGCGGCGAAGAGTTGCGCAACGCCGACTGCATCATATTTTTCGGTATGGGTTTGAATTTTACCGCCGAACAGCAAAAACTTATCAGCGAGTTGGATGTACCGATGTATACGACTTCTTCCACCCGGGCGGAAACCGCGCTAAAAAAAATGCCGCCGGAACATCTGGAAAACATTCAGGCGTATCTGAATGGCGGCGGCAAAGCAAACTTCAAAAACATGCTCGACTACATCCGTTATCACCTTGACGGCAAACGGATCAACGCGCCCCGTCCGGCACTGCCGCAAAAGTTCGAACGCAAAAAATATTTTCATATCGACGAAAAAGACAGTTTTGCGACTTTTGCCGAATACAGCCAATGGTATCGCTCCAGCGGGCGCTTTAATGCCGATAACGCCACTGTGCTTATTCTCGGCGGCAACGGCGGCGGTGCTCTCGGCGGCTTGATCGAAGCGCTGGAAAAACGCCGGCTCAATGTCGTTTCAGCTCACGGCATGTGGCCGGTCGGCCAGGATATCGATGCGATCGCGCCGGATCTGGTGATCTATCAACCGCATGGCCGGTTGGGTGATGAAGCAGTGGAATACCTGAAAAAACGCAATATCCCGCTCTTTTGCCCGATCAAAGTCAATCAGCCTTACGAAGAATATCTTAAAGACCAGCGCGGCATGACCGGCGGCATGTTGAGCCAAAGCATCACCATGCCGGAATTGGATGGCGGCTGCGTTCCGTTTGTGCTTTCGGCGCTGTTCCGCAACGAGCGCGGCCTGCTGGAATTCAGAATGATCCCCGACCGGCTGGAGCGTTTTGCCGATCTGGTCCAAAAAACCACTCTGTTGAAGACCAAACCCAATTCCGAAAAAAAGATCGCCATCATCTACTACGGCAGCATCGGCAAAGAGTCCGCCACAGCCGGGCTGGGCACAGCTGAATCGCTCCTGAATATTCTGCGTTATCTGCAGCAAAACAATTACAACACCGGCACGCTCCCCGCAAGTGTCGAAGCTCTGGATCGGGAAATCAAGGCCAACACTGCCATATTCGGCAAACTCAATGGCTCCCAAACTCCAAATTCCCGACTGGTCAGCACCGTTACCGTAACCGGCCGGGAGTACGAGCAATGGGTCAAAAAAAGTATGCCCTCTGACCTTTACAGCACCGTGGTGGAGCGTTACGGTGCCTTCCCCGGCCGCACGATTTTCCGCACGCCGGAAGGCAACATGCGTTTAGGCTGTATACGATTCGGCAACGCTGTGCTTATGCCCCAGAGTCTGCCGGGCGAAGGCGCAAGCGAAAATAAACTCATCCACGGCGTAAAATTTTCGCCCCCGCACACTTATATAGCCACCTATTTATATTTACAGCACGGTTTTCAGGCCGATGCGATCATGCACCTGGGCACGCACGGCAGTCTGGAGTTCACGCCCTGGAAACAGGCGGCGCTTTCCAGCTACGACTGGCCGGATGTACTGATCGGCAGTATGCCGCACTATTACTTGTACATCATCAATAACATCGGCGAGGCCGAAATCGCCAAGCGCCGCAGTTATGCAACCATGTTGAGTCACCTGACCCCGCCGTTTATGAATTCCGAAGCCTACGGTCCGATCGCCGCCTTGCAGGAAAAGCTCCATGCCTTCGAAATCGCCGACAATCCGCGCCTTAAAGCCGAATACGGCAAAAGCATCATCGAACTGGTCAAAAAAGAAAATTATCACCGCGACCTCCAGCTTTCCGATCAACTGGAAAAAGGTGTTCTGACCGATGAAGATATGCTGAAACTGCAGCAATATCTGCACGAGATCAGCGATGCCAAAGTCAACCGGGGCATATATATCATCGGGCGGCCCTACACTTTGGCTGAAGCCAACGAAACCGCCCGGCTGATGACCGTAGATGCCATTGCCGAAAAACTCTTCCAACAGGATCTTGCTGCGGGCAAAGTAGCCGCGTCGCAACGTCAGGACAAGGCGTTTTTCCGCGCCAACTACCTGAAAAAAGCGCACACGCTGGCCGAAAACGTGCTGCAAAACACCCCGCCGGAAGCTGCCGAAGCCATTCTCCGCCAGGCATCCCAGCCATCCCCGGCCCATCCGCAAAAAAATATTGATCCGGAAGCCATGCAGAAAATGATCGCATCGGGCAAACTGCCTGACGGACGCACTATGCCGCCTGAAATGATGCAAGCGATAAAGCAAATGAATATGAGTCCGGAAGCAATGCGCAAGCGCACTCATCAAGCGCGTCCGGCCGCACCGGCTGAACTCACGCCGGAAGTTATGATGCTCAAGGCCCGGGCCGATCTGCTGCAAAGCACCGATTCGGAACTGGCAAGCATACTCAACGCTTTCAACGGCGGCTACATTACCGCCGGCCCGGGCGGAGACC
>SUWA01000055.1 GCA_015061695.1 Lentisphaerota bacterium | reverse complement strand
CATTTCCATAGTAATTTTATTGTGCATCTGATCTTTCCTTTATTTTTTTGTTTGGTTACTAAAAAATAAAGGTCAGATGCACTTTTGTCAAACAACTCGTCCCATCACAAAATTTGGGACATTAACGATTATTTTGATAAATTATTTTTTTTACAGAAATCCTGGTTGTTATAAAAAGTTTTTGCTCCGTCAAAATCCAGATAAACAATCTGTTGTGCTGTTGCAGATTCAGACACAATTTGTATTCCACCGTTTGAAACCATGGTGTTTTCCATAAATACCCCCCTGTAAATTATTGGTTGCTTGACTTTTTCAATACAACAAAACAGCCGCGATATCCCCCGCGCGGATTCAGCGGCTTATCATGACGAAATATAAACGGTTGTTATTCAACTGTTGAACCGCTTACTTTTTTAAGCAAAAACAAGCCGACGATAGATATTATAGCATTGTACCGAAAGATTTCAAATAATTTTATCGTTTTTGTGCGGATTTTTCGGGCAAAAAACAAGCCGCCGCTTCCTCTTGGATTTATGAGGCATGCGACGGCTTGTTTCAGGGCAAAATACGCAATTTTATGACTGGTTTTATTTGCCCCAGACTACCAGCAGCGGGCGGTGGTCGGAGGCAACTTTTTCCTCCGGTGATTCTATTGCAAGTGCTTGCATGGATTGAGCTTTCCACGCTACGGCGTAATCAATGGCATCCGTGGGTGCATCTGCCGGAAAAGTCGCGGGCAATGCCGGAACGGTCCAGTTCTCATCCAGCGTTTTGATCACTTCGCTGCCGGGGATGTCGTTCAAATCGCCGGCCAGAAACAGCGGTTTATCGCTGTATCGAGCGGCAACGGCGGCGATTTCGCGCAACGAGGCAATGCGTTCGGCGACCATTTCCGGCTCCCAGCTTATGTGGGTGCCGACCATCATAAACGGTGTTTCGGCCGCAACTTCCACAAACGCTGCAGTGCGCGGTTCCAGTTGCGCGGGCAAGGTCAGTTTGATCGCCTTTTTGAGCGTCAGTTTATATGGTGATATAATTGCTATACCGTACAGACCGATCTCATCGCCCATGGCCGGATCGTAATCGCGCGTCATTCTGAATGCCGGTGCAAAAATCACATTCATATTGAGCAATTTGCCCACTTCGCCGGCCAGATCGCGGAACTGCGACCGGGCGCAGTTCTGATCGACTTCGCACAGCACACAGGCATCAAACTGCATAGTGCGCAAGGTGTTGGCAATGCGTTCCATATCCAGGACTTTATCCATGCCCCAGCCGCCGTGGATATTGTAAGTGGCGATCCGGAAAGTTTCTTTACAAGAATTCATTTCTGCTCCTCAATGATTTGGTTATACCCGGTGTTGAATAAATTTGATCCGGCTTACAAAACTGCTTGCCCTGACCGGCAGCGGCCAAGGCAAGCAGTCAAGATACTTTTTTTATAAATAATTACAGCTCAACGATCGTCCAGACCGTAGTTCTTGCAGTTATCTTCGGTTTCGTGCAAACGCAATTCCTTATTGTTCATATTGCGCACATGACCGCCCAAAGCCAGAATGTTCACACTGCTCTTGTGGGGCGATTCCCAGCCGCTGTTGGTACCGATATCCGAAGCGATGGTGTTGCCCGGATTGCAGACGCCGTTGATGGCATCACGCGCGTAGCTGTTATCGCCGCCGAAAACCGTTTTTTCGGCAATGTATTTGGTGTTCCACCAATACCAGAAGTAACCGTCGGTGTTGGAGGCAAAGTGTTCAGTTTCGGAGGGACACTTGAAATATTTTTCGCGGAATTTGGCTTCGGCAACGTTACCGGAAGAAAATTCGCTGTAGTAACCGCCTTTCCACAACACATAACGGCCGGTTCCGCTCTGATAATATCCACCCCAGCTGCCGGTATAGTCGGGCAGCATATTATAAGAAGGCGGCAGCTGTCCTTTATGGTCATCGGCATACATGATACAGGCCAGACCGTAGGTTTTGAGATTGCTGGTGCAATTGGACATTCTGGCGCGTTCGCGCGCAGCAGAAAGCGCCGGCAGCAGCATGGCAGCCAGGATCGCGATGATGGCAATTACTACCAGAAGTTCAATGAGGGTGAATCGTCTTTTCATTTCTGTTCCTTTGGTTACAGAGTTATTGGGTTAAATGTTTGTCTTTATACAATTTACATGCAACCGGGGATTTCCCGCCTTTATCGGCAACAGTGCTGATTTCGCCTTGTTGTCAATTACAGTAACAGTTTACATCATCTTTTGAGCAAAGTCAAGGTTTTTTCGGCAATTCAAAATGTTTTTCATATTGTCAATAAATCATGACAGCGCAAACACAGACATAACAAATTAACTGTTAAATACTTACCAATAAAAACAAACAACTCCATCCGTTTGCATATTTTCTGAAAAGGTGTTTTTCAACTTCTATTTTAAGCTCAAAAAGTTCCGTTTTATATTTATGTCAGCCAAAAATAACACTGTTTTTTCTCTTATTTTCTCCCAACAACCCTGAAAATCAGAAAAAAACCACTCCAATCTTGCCGGTATGACCGGAATGGTGTTTTCAAAAAATTTTCGTGTTATTTTTTTTTGACATATTTTCAACGCTTTATTCCGGCGATGCCATCTGCCACATGGCGTCAAAAACCATCTTCATAATGCTGTAGCAATCCTCCGATTCAAGGATCATACCAAAGAGGTCGCGGCGACCGGAAAAAATGGCAATTTTATGGTCAAACATCGTTAGCTGTCCCAGGTTGTTCATGCCCTTGAGGTCAAAGTAACGCAAGCGGCGCAAGTTTTCCGGACTGCTGGTCAATGCCGGGTTGAGCATAGCTTCTTCGCGCGGATATATCCCATTGGACCATATCCGGTTACGCACCCGCTGCCGGGTGTATTCGGCCACAAATTCCTCGCCCAGAGCATCCACACTGCTGCGCATTGACCCAAAGTAATAGTAGCTTGACCCCGGCGGCATCCGCAGAAAGAACTCGTGGATCTTGCGGATACCGGCGATCCCGTCGTAATAGCGCACGCGCGGGTGCAGTGTATTGGCCATAAAAAGATCGGTCAGATCCGGCAATATCTGTTCGATATTCCGCTTCTGATTTTCCACATTTTTCATCAGCTGCTCCGGCGGTTCCGGCGTAAAAAAGCGGCGGGTTCCGCGAAAACTCTGCGCTACCAGCCCCCGATCCTGTAAACTTTCCAATAACTTATAGACTGTGGGTCGTTTGAGCGCACTGGCCGCTGTAAGCTCCGCGGCAGTAGCTCCACCGCGGGCAAGCAAGGTCAAATAGAGCTTGGCTTCTTTCTGCGAAAAACCGATCTTGATCAATTCAGCCGTATCAATACTCATAAAAAAATCCTTCCGTAAACTGTCATTATTTTTTGACACTTTACAATACACCAAAAAAACTTGAAATCAAATCACAATGCGGTTATAATGTGTATCGTAAATAAATTTTTCATAAAAAGCAATCAATCCATAATCAAGGAGTCGGAAATTATGAGATTTTCCACCGTCTTAAGTTTGCTGTTGCTGCTGTCAGTTGGTATGCTCAATGCCGGAGAGTGGTCCATGAGCGGCCAGGCACCGTTTACGATCAACTGTCAGGATCGGGTGATCGTGGCGGATCGGCACTTTACCATTCATGGAGTGGAGCAGTTCACCGCACCGGAAGCCCAATCGGAAATGGTCAAAACCACTGACGGCAAATGGCAGGTATTCAACCGCTGGTGCAAAAATTATGACGGTAATTTCCGCGAAGAGCTGGCAGTCAGTCAGGATGGCAAACTCGTCGAACTCTCGTTCCAGAGTTTCTTTGAGTCCTACAGCCCGGCGATCATGAAAAAGCCCATCGTATCCTATATGCTGGAGTTGCCCTACTCGGCCGTGGCGGGTATGCGTTACAAGGCGCTCACCGGCCGTGTATCCAACACCAAAGTCATTGAAGGCGAATTCCCCGCCGATGTCAATGCCAATATGAAAGGTTTTGCGGCGCGATTTGTGGCGCTCGAAGGCAAGGACGGCCGTCAGATGGTGATCGACTTCAACCCGCAAGGTGTGGGTGACTACCACAGCGACTACGGTATCAACGCGTTCAAAGGTTTGTGGACAGTAGTCAAAGTCAAAGACAAAGTACGTTTGTTCTATGAGTGTGATCCCGATGAATGGGGCGGCCCCATGACCAGCAAAGTACGTTTTTATACCGGCAGTTGGGCTGATTACGACAAAACCCACGCCATGAACTTTTTCAACTGGGGTTATCCATTCAATCCCGAAAAACAGTACAGTTTCGGCGCCGCCAAAACCAGCAAGATCTATACTAAATTAGCGACTGGCAAATTCGACGGTCAAGTCGGCTGGACGGCCGGCAGCGACCTCAAAGTCGTTAACGAAAACCCCTCCGGCGCCCGCTACAGCAGCGTTACCGGCAAAAACGGCAAGATCCGTGTTGCCAATTTGCGCCATGCGCTCTATTGGGTAACAGTCGGCAGCGGCAACCTCAAAGGTTCGCCGAAACAGTTCCAGCTCAAGTTCAATAATGTCAGCTTCAACAATGACATCAAAGTCCCCACCGGCCAGTTCGTTACCGCCGGTATGCCCATTTGGATCGGCGAAGACGGTATTCTGGATGTGGAGCTTGCCGGCGATTTCCAGATCTCCACGCTGGCACTGCAGTGCCTGGTGGCGCGTGCTGAAGATATGAACTTTGAACGCAGCTTTTATCTGACCGACGGTTTTGAGCCTTCGGTGCTTTACAAGCGCGATCAGTATACCGAAAAACCGGTCTTTGCCCAGCGCGTCGAGAGTTTCACGCTGCCGGTTCCCGGCAAAGAAACTGCCGGCCAACTCAAATCGCTGCCGCTTAAAAGCAATGCGCTCAAAAGCGCTGAACAACCCGGTGCCGACTGGCGCTACAACTCGGTCATTCAGACTTTCGGCCCCAACAATGCCGGTACGCTCCATGATTTCAACGCCCCCGGCACGCTGGAGCGGCGCGTAAAAGAACTCAAAGATAATAACGTCAATGTTATCATCACCAATGGTATGCTCTCGCGCCACACCTACTATGCGCACATGCCCCGGATCAAAGAAAACATGAAGCGCTATGCGGACGAAGCCCATAAACAGGGTCTGCGCTTGATGGATCATCAGGACGTTACGCTGCTCTGGAACGTCGATGCCGGATTCCGCGCCGCCAGCGAACGCTTTGACGAATTGCAGATGCAGTTCGATCACCAGCTGCCCAGTCCTTATTTCTGCTTCAACAATCCCAAATTCAAGCAGCACTATTTTGAGTACATCAAAGATTATGTGCAGTACACCAACGTCGATGCGATCATGTTCGACGAAGTTATGATGATGGATAACTGCTGCACTTGCGCTTACTGCCGCGAAAAGTTCCATAAAGACACCAACTGGTTCGTTCCGGCCGATGATACGGCACTTTTTACCGGATCTGAAGGCGCCAAACTGCGCAAAGTATGGAACTACTGGCGCATGGTTCAGGTGGGGGATTTCTTTACCGAACTGCGCGCCGAAATAAATAAAGTCAAGCCGGATTTTTCCATTGTTGCCTACGTTACCCACTACTGCTTTACCTCGCGCTACAGCAGTATCGGGTACGGTCTGGATATTGTGCAGATGAGCCGCGCCGTGGACTTCCCCGGCACGGAGATCACCACCCGTAACGTGCTGCGCGGCGCCCGCTGCGTCAATGCTTTGCGCCGCAGCAAAAGTATGCTCAATCTGGCCTACGGCACCCCGGTCTGGGGCTTGATCGGCAGCGGTGGCAAATCCTATCAGGTGGTATACGCCGGCTGGGCCATCAACAATATGAACGGGCACAGCACCTGGATCAATGATCCCAGCCGACCGCCGGCAGGCGAAAAGCACTTCCTGAATTTTGCCGACCGCAATATGAATGTAAAGCAAGCCCGGAGTGTGGCCGAAGTAGCACTGCTCTTTTCCAGCAACAGCCGCGATTTCGGCGGCGGATTCAACTACTCCAGCGAACTTATGGGTACGGCCCAGACGCTCGGCAGTATGCATGTACCTTACGATGTGATCGGCGAAATGAGCCTTAATGCTCAAGCCTTGAGCAAATACAAAGTTCTGGTGCTGGGTTGTTCCAGTGCCTTGAGCGACGCCAATGGCGATGCGATCAAAGAATTTGCCCGCAACGGCGGAACGGTTTATCTTACGACCACGGCCGGGTGGGAAGATGAATTCGGCAACAGCCGCAAAAAGTGGCTTTTCTACGATGTATTCAATCACGACATCAACCGCAAATTCACCCGCCCCAAAACCATCACCGACCCGACCACCGGCAAAGAAGTCCAGCTCAAATTTGAGCCTTACTACTGCCACCCGGATTATACCAAAGCCGGCCCGCGCCCCGGCAGCGCATTGCTGTGGGCCCGCAATGCCAATAATCAGCGCTACCCGCTGATGGTCAAAAAATCTTACGGCAAAGGCACGTTCTACTATCAGCCCATCACCCTGGCACTGCACTTGAATGCGCCGGAAGGCTATGTGGGCAAGAAGTTTGACTTTGAAATCGACCCGTGGCTGGATAACCTTTACCGCGATCTGCTGGCCAAGATCATCGGCGATGCCAATATCTGGCAGGTCGAAGCTCCGGATCTGGTGCTGACCAGCATTTACAAGCAGGATAACAGCTTGTACTGCCACTTTTTCAATGCCACGCTCGGCCCGGTCAAAAAAGGCGAAGTCATTCCCTTCGGCGTGCCGGACCCGGCATTCCCGGCGCTCGAAAAAGATATAACGTTCACCATCAAAAGCGCTCAACCGGCCCGGGTGGTGGCGATCTCGCCGGACTTCGACGGCGAAAAAGCATTGTCGACCAGCTACGATGCGGCCCGGAACGCTTTGAGTGTTACACTGAACAAAGAACTGCTTAAAGCATACACCATCGTGCGTATCGACTATTAAGGAATATTAAACCCGTAAGATCCCGTTTGTTTCCGCCCTCCCCCGCGGCGGGCGGAAACGACCTTCAACCTCTGAACTGAAAAAATGACTTTGACCGCTTTCTGGCTGATACTGCTTTCAGCAGTGCTTCATGCCTCATGGAACTTTATCAGCAAAACCCACCGTCCGAGTGTGGTATTCTATGCCCAAAGCAGCGGGACTGCCGCTTTGTTCTGGCTGCCGATGTTGCTGTATGTGCGCCCGGACTTTACGCAGCTGCCTTTGAATTTCTGGCTCTTTATGCTGGGCAGTGTTTTCTTTAATGTAACTTATTATACCGGTTTGGCTCATGCCTATGCCAAAAGCGATATATCCATGGCCTACCCCATGGCGCGTTCGCTGCCGGTACTGCTGACGGCGGTCATCACAGTTTTGTTCGGATTCGGAACTCCGCCGGGTGCGCTGGCGTGGTGCGGATTAGTGTTGATTTCCTGCGGTTGCCTGCTTTTGCCGCTGCCCGGCTTAAAAGCTTTCAACTGGAAAACCTACCGCACACCGGTGCTGGGTTTTATTATTCTGGCCGCGCTGGGCACGACCGGCTACACGATCGTAGACAGTTTCGGGATCAAGCTGGCAATAGAGTCTCTGGAGAATGTCAACAATCTGCACGGCTGTATTTATATGTCGCTGGTGGAACCGCTGAACTGTCTGGGGTTGCTGCTGGTAACAGCCGGCAGCAAAAATAACCGCCTTGAGTTCAAAAAGAGTTTTGCCCGCTCTATCTGGCCGTCGCTGTCGGGTGTGGCGTGCAGTTTGGCCTATGTATTGATTCTGGCGGCCATGCCGTTTGTAAGCAACGTGAGTTTTGTGCAGGCGTTCCGGCAAATGAGTCTGCCGCTGTGCATAATTGCCGGAATCGTGATTCTGCACGAGCGCTGTACTTTGACTAAAGTCATCGGCTGTCTGGCGATCGTATCCGGACTGGTGCTGACATCGATATAACTGTATAACAAGTTGGTCAACAATCATTTGACCTGTACCGACCACTGTTTGAAAAAATTCAGACAGTTGCCGGAAGGGTGTTTTTTGTCTTTAAAAAAAACGTTTTTTTTATTATCAGCCCTTGCAAAAATCCGCGATAAGAGTTAGTTTAAATAACATTCGGGATTTTTTTGCGTGTTCCAGCCCGGCGGCATCCGGGATTTTTTCAATTTACAAAAGCCGTGCCTCCGGCAGGAACACCTATTGGAATTGTTTTTATACAAAGGGTTGATATTATGACTTTTATGGCTTTCTGGCTGATCTTGATTTCGGTCGTGCTTCATGCTTCATGGAATTTTGTCTGCAAATCCCACCGGCCCTCGATACCGTTTTTTGCGCAAAGCAAAGCGGCGTCGGCGCTGGTTCTGCTGCCGATACTTTTGTGGATCAATCCGGATTTTTCGGCCCTGCCGCTGGAGTTTTATCTGGCATTGACCGGCGGTGCGATCGCCAACGCAGTCTATTACGCCTCGCTGGCCAACGCTTATTCGCGCGGCGATATATCCATGGTTTACCCGATGGCCCGCTCGCTGCCGGTGATATTGATTGCCGCAGTAACGGCCGCATTTATGCCCGGCGAAGCCAAACTGCACTGGCAGAACTGGGCCGGATTGGTGTTGATCTTCGGCGGCTGTCTGCTTTTGCCGCTGCCCAGTTTGAAAGATTTCAACTTTAAGACCTATCGCACCCCGCTGCTGGGTTTTATCATACTGGCAGCGTGCGGCACGACCAGTTACATGATCCTTGACGATCAGGGAATGAGTCTGGCCAAAGAAGCGTTGGCACTCAACAAGTTCCAATACGGCTGCATGTATATGGCTTTACAGGAGCCGTTGATCTGTTTGATATTGCTGATAATGACCGGTGTTTCTGCGGCCAGCCGTCAGGAGTTGCGTCAAACCTGTTTCCGTTCGCCGTGGCCGGCTTTTACCGGGATCGCCGGGTTCGGAGCGTATGTATTGGTGCTTACCGCCATGCCGTTTGTTACCAATGTAAGTTTGGTCTACGCGTTCCGCCAGATGAGTTTGCCGCTGGGGGTGGCCGCCGGGATCGTGATTCTGCACGAGCGCTGCACATTGACCAAAATCCTCGGCTGTCTGGCCATTGTGGGCGGTTTGATTCTGAATTCGCTGTAACCGGATCAAACTCCAGGCGGAAAAAGAGTTCAGGAGTTGATTTTCTCTGCGGTTGGTGTTAAATTATAATAACGTAACCGATCGCCCGTTAACGATAAACACTCAACTTTGACTTGACAATACCAATACAGCTATGGAAAAAATCAATTGGCAAAGCCGTCCGGAGCTTTTTACCGGAACCGTGACTCCGATGCAGCGGATGACTCCCGGATTACTGGATTTTTACTCTTACAGCGATGTGGTGGTCATCCGCGCGGAATCCCCCAGCGCAGTAACCATGCAATTCAAAAGCAATACAACGCGTCTGCAGATCGCCATGCAGTTCGGCGGCGCCGCCCGCGAGATTTTCACCACCGATGTTTTTGTAAACAACCGCCTTACCACGCTGAATGGCGATGGCGTTCACGATCTGGAGCTTGGCAGCGGCGAAAAAGATATTGCCATACACTTTCCTCATTTGGTGGTTATAAAAAATCTGGAAATATCCATTGACGCCAATGCCTCTCTCCTGCCCCGGAAACCGGCGGCAAAACTGGTTCTTTGCGGCGATTCGATCCTGCAAGGCATGACTTGCTCCACGCCCTCCAAAGCATTGGGCGTACTCACCGCCGGTGAGCTGGGTATGGAACTGCACAATACAGCTGTCGGCGGCGCTATCATGCAGCCGATCCCGGTAGAGGAAGCGCTCAAGCTCAACGGAGCGATCACCATTGTCGGATTCGGGATCAACGATGCCGCGCACGAAACGCCGATTGACCTCTTCCGCGAACGCGTCCGGCAGATTTTAACGCTGTTGAGTCAAGCCGCCGGCAAGACCTTTATTCTTACGCCAATTCCGGCGCTGGTTCCGGCCGAAGCCAACCGCGAGCTGTACAGCAATATCATCCGCGAAGAACACCGGAATTTTCCGGCAGTAAATCTGATCGAAGGCGCCGGTTTGCTGACCGCCGACAATGATTATTTTGTTGACGGCCTGCACCCCAACGATTCCGGCATGAAAATCTACGCCGGAAACCTGACAAACGCGATCCGTCAGGCATTATAAAATTGCGATCACTTGGCTTCTGAAATCATTTTCAGAAAAAACTCTGCGATCCTGGCGTCGCTGCTCAATTCCGGATGGAATGTCATGGCCAGAATATTTTTCTGCCGCACCGCAGTGATCCGGCCCTGATATTCGGCAAGCACCTCCACTTCGGGCGCACAAAATTCGATTTGCGGCGCCCGGATAAAACTCATCGGCACATTATTCATGCCGCCAAAACTGCCGGCAGTATAAAAACTGCTTATCTGCCGGCCGTAGGCATTGCGCCGCACCGAACACTTGAGCAAGCCCAGATGCAAAGTATCGTCATCCAATATCTGATTGGCCAACAGAATCGTACCGGCACAGGTGGCCATAACCGGCAAACCGTTGCTTATCAATTTTTTAAGCGGTTCGAGCATTGCCAGCTCACGGAGCAATTTACCTTGCACAGTGCTTTCGCCGCCGGGCAAAACAACTGCGTCAAACTCCTGTTGCAAGTCCGAAGCCTGCCGCAGCTGTACGGTCTGACAGTTCAAGCGCCGGAAAAACGTTTCGTGTTCCGCAAAATCGCCTTGCAGCGCTAAAACGGCAATTTTCATCAAATCCCCCGTTCTTCCATTATCAGTTTGATTTCGGCGGGATTGATCCCGACCATGGCTTCGCCGAGATTGCACGAAAGCTCCGCGAGCATGGCAAAATCCTGATAGTTGGTTACAGCTTTGACGATCGCCGCTGCCCGTTGAGCCGGATTACCGGATTTGAAAATCCCGGAACCGACAAACACCCCCTCCGCGCCCAGCAGCATCATCAAAGCCGCGTCCGCCGGAGTTGCTACGCCGCCGGCAGCAAAATTGACCACCGGCAGTTTACCGTTTTCATGCACATACAAGAGCAGATCGAACGGCACTTGCAGTGTTTTGGCCGCTTCGTAAAGTTCATCTTCGGCCATATTGGCTATGCGCCGGATCTCCTGATTCATCTTGCGCATGTGCCGGACAGCCTGTACCACATCGCCGGTGCCCGGTTCGCCTTTGGTGCGGATCATGGCGGCGCCTTCGCTGATACGCCGCAGCGCCTCGCCCAGATCGCGCGCGCCGCAAACAAACGGAACTTTGAATGCACGCTTGTCAACATGATAAATATCATCTGCCGGACTCAAAACTTCGCTTTCATCAATGTAGTCTATTTCAATGGCTTCCAATATCCGGGCTTCGGCAATATGGCCGATCCGGCATTTGGCCATGACCGGAATGGATACAGCTTCCTGAATACCTCTGATCATAGCCGGGTCGCTCATGCGCGATACCCCGCCGGCAGCGCGGATGTCAGCGGGGATCCGCTCCAACGCCATGACCGCACATGCCCCGGCATCTTCGGCGATCCGGGCCTGTTCCGGCGTAGTAACATCCATGATAACACCGCCCTTGAGCATTTGCGCCAGATTGCAGTTCAAAGTGTATTGTTCGCTCTTAAACATGATAAACTCCTTTTTTGAATGGTTGATGACTTGACATTAATATAAAACCGTGCTATATTCAATACAAACAATAAAATTGTATGGATTACAATAAAATGCCCACAAATTCCTTTGAAAATTTCTATTTGAGCTGGCTGCCGGATAAAAAGCTCTTGAAGCGGCCGTTTTATCTGACCTTGGCCAATGCGTTGGAAGCAGATATAGTTTCGGGCAAACTGGCTGCCGGCACCCGGCTGCCGCCGCAGCGGGAATTGGCGGATTTTCTGGATTTGAACTTTACAACAGTAACCACGGCTTACAATCTCTGCCGCGAAAAAAATCTGATTTACGGCGTGATCGGGCGCGGAACTTTTGTTGCGCCCTTGCCGGGTAATCCATCGCCCCGCAACGCCAACCGGTTGAGTGATTTTATTGAACTTGGGCTGGTCAAAGGTTTTGACCGTATCCGGGCGCCCATTATCGAGGCCAGCGAAAACGTTTTGCGCAAGGGCTATATCGAAGAACTTTATTCCTACACCGAACCGGCGGGACATCTGCACCACCGGGCCGCGGGGGCGCATTGGATGAGTCAGATGGATGTGCATACCGACAGCGAACACACGGCGATCTTTGCCGGGGCGCAAAATGTTATAAGCGCATCGCTGCTTTCGCTGTTCTGTATCGGCGACAAACTGGCAGTGGATGAATACACCTACTCCAATCTGATCGGCACCGCCCGTCTGTCGCATATAAGACTGCTGCCGATCCCCGGTGATGCAGAGGGAATGATTCCCGCCGCGCTGGAAGAAACTTGCGCCCGGGAAAAGATCCGCGGCATTTTTCTGATGCCCAATTGCGCCAACCCCACCACTTGCACCATTCCGGAAAAACGCAAGGATGAGCTGGCGCAGATCATCGAACACTATCAGCTTGTCCTGATCGAAGATGACAACACCGGTCTGCTGCCGATCCAGGACGGCAGTTACCGCTCCATGTTCAGCCGGCTGCCGGAACAAACATTGTATATATGCAACTCCACCAGCGCGCTGTGCAACGGCTTGCGGGTGGCATTTGCGGCCTTCCCGGAAATTTTCCGCGAAAAACTGCTCAATGCGCTCTTTTACTTGAATATCAAAACCTCATCGCTGGATGCTGAAATCATGACCGAACTCATTTTGAGCGGTAAAGCCGGCAAGATACTTGAGCAGAAAGCAGAGCTGGCGGCCCGACGCAATCAGATCTTTGATACGGTATTTCCTCAAGCGGCCCGCCCCGGCACGCCCTCGGCTTTTTTCCGCTGGCTGCCCCTGCCCGGCTTGCCCATCGACGAAATCGAACTGGAACGCAGGCTTTACCGCCGCAATGTCAATATACATTGTTCATACCGGTTCAGTCCGGCCCCGGTGCATCATACCCCAAAATTCATCCGGCTGGCCATATCTTCGCCCGATACCGATGAAGCTATGATCAAAGGGTTGCAAACGGTAAAAAGCTGTTTGCAAAGTCTGCCGGGCGACGACCCGGTTTGATCCGGCAGACTTCACCGGTAAAATCAGCTTGCAGATATGATCTTTCCCGGTTGCACAATGGATTTGCTTTTTATGCAAAGGCAATGTATGTTAATAAAAAGCACCGGAACAGACTATGAGTATAAAATATCCGACAACCTCCAAAACGATGCTGGAAAAAATTTCTTCCGGCGATGAAATCTGCTGGGATGATTTCTACAGCCGTTACTCGCCTGTCGTCATAGCGATCGCCCGCTTCAAAGGGTTGGACGACACTACAGCACAAGATATTTGCCAACAGGTCATGGTGCAGTTTTTTCAGCAAAGTAAAACCTTCAGATTCGATCCCCAACTGGGGCGCTTCCGGACATATTTCGGCCGGATCATACGCGCAAAAATCGCCGATCACTACCGCAGTCAACGGCAGACTTCCGGTTTTGCGCCGGAGGAAAACACGATCGATCAAGCCTCTGAAAAGCTGTTTCTGGCCGAGTGGCGCAAAGCAGTCCTTGCCGAAGCCCAGTCCGAACTCAAACAGCGCGTGCATCCGGAAACCTTTCAAGCCTACATACTCTATGCCGTGCAGAACCGTCCGGCAGAAAAAGTCGCTGCATTTTTGAATTGTCCGGTCAATCAGGTCTATCAGGCGAAAAAACGCTGTTTTGCGATCATGCGTAATATTCTGAAAAAGCTGAATGAGTCCGATCCGGAACTGCAACTGGAATTATCAGGCTATGAATTATAAATCCGGTGATAAACTTTGCTCCTGCACGCTTTTGCAGCCCTGCGGCCAGGGCGGATATGGCGAGGTCTGGCTGGCCGAAGATGCCATTGGCACCAAAGTAGCGTTAAAAATCCTTCGCGGCAAATATTCAGAAAAAGAAGTTGCCGGCCTGAAACATTACAAAGATTGCAATCATCCCAATCTGTTGAAGATCCGCCACGTTGAAATCAGCGAAAATTTGCTCTGCTGCACGATGGATGCCGCCGATGATTTGAATCACGGTCAAGGTGAATATCTGCCCGATACTCTGGCCAACCGCCTCAACCGGTCCGGTCGTTTGGATGGCAGAGAAATTTCTGAAATGCTCAACTGCCTGCTTGACGGTCTGGAAGAGTTACACTCCCGCGGCTTGGTTCACCGCGACATCAAGCCGGATAACATCCTGTGGGTAAACCACAGACCCACGCTTTCCGATGCCGGACTGGTCGCGCCGATCGGCAAACATACTCTGATCGGTACGCCCGGATTTGTTTCGCCGGGGGTGCTGGAAAGCGGCGGCCGGTTTGGCCCCGGCGATGATTTTTATGCTTTAAGCAAAGTCGTATATTGTGCGCTGACCGCCCTTCCCCCGGCAGAATATCCGGTGATTCCGCCGGAAATGACCATCAGCCTCGACCCGCAACTTAATTCGGCGCTGTTGGCCGGGTGCCGCCGGAAAGTAAATTCAGCCGCCGAGTTCCGGAGCCTGATCCAAGCTCCATCCGACAAGACGGCCCCCCGGCAACACAACCGAAAAGTTGTTACAGTTATACTTACGGCAAGCGTTGTGCTCTTGCTGACTGCAGTCTTTTGGGGAGTAAAAATTTATACAAACACCCGCCAGCGGACGACTGCCGCAGAGCCGGCCGTAACTGCCGTGGCCGCCACCCCGGCTGCCGCGGGCAATCAAGCCGATTTTCCCCGGTCGCCGCAGCAGCGTTTTGCTGATATAAATCCCAACCCGATCACGGTCCAAACGCTTCCGGATTTATTGAAGCACGAACTGATTTCGCCCCGGGCCATGTTGGGTACAGTTTTCCGGGCAATGAATCAAACATCTGACGATAAAATATTATCTGAAGACCTGACCAGGTTGCATCGCAATTTGAGCATTGCCCAACTGCCGGATAATGCTCAACTTAAAGTGCGCCAGCAATACTACCGGCAGCAATCCGCGCCTCCGGAAGAACTGCTTGACCGGATTGCCAATGATCCGGTAATGCAGTTGGCCGCAGTAAACCGGGAGTTGACAAGCCTCTATCATATGGCATTGCAGCATGGCTTTGATGTGGAAATCATTGACCTGATGCAAGGTCTGCTTGATTTGCAGAATGATTATATTATTATGCTGAAAAATCAACCCCGATAAACATATTTTCGCCCCTCACTCCGGTAAAAAACACAAAAAGATAAAAATTTCTGACGCTCCGCGACAAATCGCAGCTTTTTTTGCGAATAGATAATATAAGGGAAAAATCCCGTGCAAACAGAGCTGCGGATTTGATTTTTTACATTTGCGGTGCTATGTTAAACCACATCAAGAAATTGAGAGGTGAAAACACAACATTTGACCAATTAAATTAAAAATCATATAATTCGCAGTCTTTCAAGACGGTTACTTCGGAAAAACGCCAAATACTACGAGTAAAACCGATTGCTTGAAGGGTGCGTCTGTATTATTTTATACAGGCGTACTCTGTTTGCATGGGTTTTACGGGTATTGGCGTACCCTCCGAAGTCGTGCAGCAGGGTACGTTTTTTTATTCGTCCCTGCCGATATTCCTCAAACAACCCAAATAAAAAAAAAGGAGAATGATTATGGGTTTGTTGAATTTCAAGTATCAGCAGAAACTTGTCAGTACGCCGGTCAAAGAAGAATTGGCCGCAAAAATCGCTGAAGCGCTGAAGGCTGACGGCATTGATGCCGCTGTCAACGGGTGCGAGGTATCAGCCAAAGGTTTGAAGGCATACTTCAACCAGGGGGCAGCTTCAATCACAGTCGGGGATGATTCAATCAAGGTCGAAGCCGCTGTCATGCCCAATATTGCGGCTTCGGCCTGTCTGGCGATTTCGCTTATTTTTGACCTGATCGGACTCTTTTCATCTTGCGAGCTTGAAGCTGTACTGGTTATGGCACTGGTCATTGCCTTGGGCGCGGCCGGCACGATCGGCAGTCTGATAACTTTTTTTATGGGCAAAGAACTGTTGCGACAGAAACTTGCCTTATTGATCAACACTCAAGTAAAGTAACATTTTTATAATAAAAACGGAAAAAACTATGAAAGAAAACTCCGAAACCAAGCAAACTGCTGTAATGCAGAAGGCGGATGAACTCTACAACAAACTGCCGTTGGATAAAATCAACGATAAGCTCGGCGGAAAAATTGATGTCAAAAGCAAAAAATTCAAATTGATTGCGGCAAGTGCGCTGCTGGCGGTGATCATTGCGATCTTGTGCATAATCTTCTTTGGCGGATCTGACCCGAAAAAGATGAGCACTGAAGAGTTTGATTACCTTAAAGAAAAACTCGCCCAGAACAGCGAAATACAGGGTCCTCCGACCGCTGCGGTATTTGTAAAAATGGAAGACGGACCGTTAGGCAGCAAGATACGCACGTTTAAAGTAACGGTGCTTAAAAACGGCAACATGCGTGAACTTACTATCCACATCCCCACCGGCGGCGACTTCAAAACCAGTGATATGGAAATAAACGGCCTTTACTGACAGCGAAGTAAAAAATTTAATATAATTCCGTAAAAGTGGTATAAAAAACAGCCAAACTGCGGCAAAATACAACCATATTGCCGCAGTTTTTTTGTCAACTGTTCCAATATTTTTTCAGCCAACCGGCCTCCGGCAAACCTTACAGCCTGCCCTCCGCAGATTCAGCGAGGGAAACTATCCTTTTGTTTTTATACAGAAACTATTTTTCATTCAGTTGCGGATTGTATTCAAATCCACATTCGAATCGCTGCTTACGCATATCATAAGTTCCGGTATTTTTCAGTTGAATAGTAATATAATTATGTTTATAATAACTTGTTGATGGAGCGTTTTCGCTGCCGGATCCGCCTAAATAATTGTTTAGTGTATAACGCAGGAATATACCTTCCCATACAGAACTCGACATAAACTTGCCATCAGCTGTTTTACCCAGCCGTGTTGCTCCCGGACCGGATTTGATCTTCATACGGTCAGGCGTAGAATAAAATTGTTCGTAATGGTCCAGTAAATACACCGAATGCAGTTTCCGGTCTTTCCAGATATAAACCGAAAGCAAATCTTCGTGCTGACGGTCAACCAAGGCAATATGAAAGATATGATTTTCATTTTTTACTGCATAGCAATGCGGAAACACGATTTGATAAACCGGATTTTGGCGACGGTAAATATACATTTCATTACTGTAACCCGAATCAGGAGACGGTTGAGGCAGAATCGCAGCCCGCGCCTCGCCGCCTTTTATCTTCAAATTTCCAATGGGAAGCGATTCAAACTCCTCTACTGGCGCATTCTGATGACCAGTCACTGGCACTGCAATCGAGCACTTGCCGTCTGTATCAGTAAAAGAATCTTGATAATGAGGTCTGAAATCATAATTCAGAACAAGATAAATTTTCCCATTGGAATTTGGTTCCATTTGGCAACTGGTGATTTTGATGTGCCATGGAGCATTTTCGATAACCCGTCTGTAATAAATTTTTTCGTTTTTCCATACCATGAAAAGCGAGAGGAATCTCTGGGAAGAAGAGTGTATGCCGTCAGGATAATCCTCAAAAATAGTTAATGTCCCAAATTTTGTGATGGGACGAGTTGTTTGACAAAAGTGCATCTGACCTTTATTTTTTAGTAACCAAACAAAAAAATAAAGGAAAGATCAGATGCACAATAAAATTACTATGGAAA
>SUWA01000054.1 GCA_015061695.1 Lentisphaerota bacterium | reverse complement strand
CGCGGCCCTGACCGGGCTGTGCGGCGTTCCGCCGCATGAGCTGTTGGCTGGCCATATTGTTCATAATACCAATCGGGGCTCAGCCGCTGTTTTTTTTGCTCAAAACAACAGCTTTTGACCTTGACAAACAGTCAGAATTAATGTATACTATCACAGTAACGAGTATCATTGAAAAAATAACCTTAAAACAATAAGAGGAAGCAGAAATGAAAAAACAATTCACCCTCATCGAACTTTTGGTGGTAATCGCCATCATCGCGATTCTGGCTGCCATGCTGCTGCCGGCCCTTTCGGCTGCGCGCGAACGCGCCCGCAGCGCCAACTGCCAAAGCAAACTCAAACAGATCGGTACGGCCTGTTTTATGTATGCGGATGCCAACAAATCCTATATGCCGAACTATTACTCGACCACCACCGGCGGTATCTTCGGCTACGGTTACAACGGCAATTATCCGGTCGGCAGCACGGCGTACAAACTCCTGATCGACGGCGGCAACTTCGGTACCGATGAAGAGTTTTTTGATAACAAAGGTGAAGAAAAATATGTGCGTATGGCCGAACGTTATTACAAATGCCCCAGCGACTCGGCCAACTTTGCGTTGGGTGACAAGCGACGCATGAGTTACTGGTACTGTAATATCGAAACTCTGCCCAGTCCCTTCTCGCTCAACAGCCGCCGTTCGCTGATCGGCCGCGACAATCCCGGCCGTTACACCTTCCTCGACCACTTGGGTCCGATGAAAAATTTCAGCAATGTCGATGACAACAACCATCCCGGCGAATACGGCAACGTGCTGTATCTGGGCGGTCATGTGGTCAGCAAAAACATTCCCAAAAGCGAATACGAGTGGATCGGCACATCCTCCAACCGTATTCAGAACTTTCTGGATGATGACTACGGTGCAGCCAACTGATAAAAGCAAAGTATAAAAAAATGGCTTTTACGATCCAGACATTTGAAGCCGGCGGTTTTACTGCCGGCTTTTTACCGGAAGCCGGCGGCAATATGGTGCGTTTGCGTCATAACACCTCCGGCGTGGAAATTCTGCGCACTCCGCCGGAAGATTTTGATTACCTGACCAAGCCGGAGATTTGGGGTATGCCCGTACTCATGCCGCCCAACCGCATCCGTGACGGCCGCTTTGAGTATCAGGATCGGGTTTACCAGCTGCCGGTCAACGAACCGGCTCCGCGGAACAACACTCTGCACGGCATAATTTTGCATAAACCGTGGCAACTGAATCAATTGAACAGCAATACGCTGGAGTTGAGCATCGACTACCCCGGTGCGGCAGCCAACGAAGGCTGGATGCACAAGTTTTCGACCCGGCTGCGGTATGAGTTTGGCGAAAACACAGTGCAGCAGCAAATCGAATTTACCAATCAGTCGGATTTGACCATGCCGCTGATGGTGGGATTCCACAGCGCGTTTTGTTTTCCGGAAGGTACCATGTTTTATCTGGATGCCTCCACGGAATGCCGTCAGCTGGATGATTTGCGGAAAATCGTCAACGGCCAGACCGTGATCTTGCCCGATTGGCAGCAGTTCCGAACCATCCGGCACGGCGAACGTATTCTCGGCCATTGTGCCATGCTGCGCAGCGCCGGGAATGATCCGGAACTGATCTTGCGCTACAGCGCCAGTGATTACGAAATGCACTACATTCTGCCGGAACCGTGGCGGGAGTGGGTGATTTGGAACAACACCGGCACCGAAAATTTCCTCTGCGTTGAACCGCAAAGCTGCCGGATCGATGCAATGAATATCGGTTTGCCGCTCAACGAAGCCGGGGTGATCGAACTCGCGCCCGGCGCCAGTCAAAAATTCAGCGCCCGCATCGAAATGCGCCGCCACGATTGACCGCGGCAGCACTGACGAAGCTGAAAAAAACTCTTATCGGGGGTGGGGCAAAACTTTTTTGCAACGCCCCTTGAAATTTTATAAAAATTCTGTTCAGCGTTTTTACTGTTCATCCACCGGCATCAGGTTCAGAACTTAAATATTTGTGCCGGTCCGATCTGTTACAATCGAACCGGCACAACTTGTTTTTTCAGCTGGTCAAATCTGCTTACAGACCGATCGCCGCTTTTTTCAGAGCATCTTCAATATCTTTGACGCTCAAAGTGGCATAATCTTCCAGCTCTTCAGCAAAGGGAATCGGCACATCTTTGCCGCAAGCCAGCACCGGCGGAGCATCAAGGTAATCAAAACCTTCGTCCACAATGCGTTTGATGACTTCCGACCCGATCGAACACATGCCCGGAGCTTCCTGCGCCACGACCACGCGGCCGGTCTTTTTGACCGATTCGAGGATCATTTCCATATCCAGCGGCTTGAGGGTGCGCAGATCAATGACTTCCACATCCATTTCGCCGGCCAGATTTTCGGCGGCAGTCATGCTGTGTACGCAAGCGTAACCGTAGGTCAAAAGCGTTACATCTTTGCCGGGACGCAGGAGTTTGGCCTTGCCGATGGGGATCGTGTATTCACCTTCCGGCACCGGGCCTTCTTTGTAATAGACATTGCGGCACTCCACAAAGACCACCGGCTCATCATCGCGGATAGCGCTTTTCATCAGCCCCTTGCCATCTTCCGGCGTACTGGGCATAACCACTTTGAATCCCGGCAGATGCGCAAACCACGCTTCGAGCTGCTGGGAGTGCTGGGCGGCTTCGCGCGTGCCGACCCCGCATGCACACAAACGCAATACCACCGGCATCTTGGCCTGATTGCCGAACATCAACCGCGCCTTGGCCACCTGATCGGCCACCTGATCCATGGCGCAATGAATAAAGTCGCCATACATGAATTCCACCACCGGGCGCAATTCCTCGGCCAGCGCCGCCCCGACCGCCAAACCGGTATAACCGGCTTCGGAAATGGGCGTACCGACCACGCGATTGGGGCCGAATTTTTCCAGCAAACCTACGCCTTCGTTCCAGACGCCGCCATCCACATCCACATCTTCACCGATGAAAAAGACTTTTTCATCGCGCGTCATTTCTTCGTTCAACGCTTCGCAAACTGCATCGATATAAGTAAGATTTTTCATTTTCAGACTCCAAAATCAACTTTGAACTGTTCCAGATCCGGCGTGGGCGCTGCCTGCGCCAGCTCGCAAGCGGTATCGACAACGGCCCGGGCTTCGGCCTCGAGTTTTTCCAGCGTTTTGGCCGTAAAGATCCGGGGATATTTTTTAGCCAGCATCTTCATGCAGTCGTGTTCGCCCAGATAATAGTCGCGGATGGATTTATCGCGGGTATCGCGGATGATGCCGCAATGCGGTTCGCAGCGGTAGGTGCGGATATCCAGCAGATAGGGCCCTTTGCCGCTGCGGATATGTTTGACCGCTTTGACTGCGGCGGCGTAGACTGCTTCAACATCGTTGCCGTCGACCATTTCGCCAGGGAAATCGTAGGCTTGAGCCAACAGCTGCCGGTTCTGGTGAGCGGTGCTCCGGGCGGTCAGCGTCGTGGCGGCCACGCCGTTATTTTCGCAAACCGCCAGCAGCGGCAGGCGCTTGAGCGAACTCAAGTTGAGCGTTTCGTGCAAAGTACCCTGATTGGCCGCACCGTCCCCGAAAAAGGTTACGCCGATACCGTCAGAACCCTTGTACTTCTGCGCAAACGCCGCGCCCATGGCAATAGGTATGCCGGCGCCGACAATACCGTTGCTGCCCAGAAAACCCTTTTCGCGGTTGAACATGTGCATCGAACCGCCGAAACCGCGGGAACAGCCGGTGGCCCGGCCCAGCAGTTCGGCAAAGGCCCCGTTCACATCATGAGTTTTGCCAATATAGTGGCCATGACTGCGGTGGGTACTCAAAACTTTGTCATCGTCGCGCAAAGCCGCGCAGACGCCCACCGGCACAGCTTCCTGCCCGATGGAAAGGTGCAAAGCCCCTTTGAGTTTACCGGCCCGGTAAAGCTCTTTGGCGCTCTCTTCAAAATACCGGATGATGCGCATCCACTTCCAGAATCCGATCAGTTGATCTTTCATAACAGCTCCCTTCTTTTTAAGGAAATTTTTTATAAAATAACACATGAATATCTTGATTTCAAATATTTTGAGTTGTATAATACATATATAACATGAATATTATTACTATCGGACCGAAAAAAAATATCAACATGGATGTCATAAAATATAATTTTGCGCTTTCCGAACTGCAGCCTTTTGTTTACGATTTTCAGCAATACGGCTCCATTTACGAACACCCCGGCAGCGACATGCACGAAGCGATCCATCTGCTGATAATGCTCAACGGTACTTTTGATGTGGAAATCGGCGGCAGCCGCGATCTGTTCACCACCGGCAGCATCATATTGATCGCCCCGTGGGAAGTTCACGGCAATTATATAATGCGCAACCATGTCAGACTGCTGTCAGTCACCATTGCCCCCGGGGTGCTGACCACAGGGTTGTCGGCGATCGCACCGTGGCTGGAAGCATTGTTGCTGATGCCGCCATCAGCAAGAATGAAGCAACTCAATGCGTGCCGGTGCGGCGAACCTTGCATGGCTTTTGCCGAAAAATTTTTTGATCTGGCAAGCCTTACTGATACCGCCGTGAGCGATGCATCCGAACAACGCCTTGAAATGCCGGAAGCACTGCAGCAAGCCAGTCATTTTGTGCATATATTGCAGCTTTTTATAGAAATTTTCAGCCGCACCGGAGAGCTGACTTCTTCCGGCGAAAAGCATCACATGCAGCTGCGGCTGCAACCGGCTTTGAACCTGCTTGCATCCGGCCGGATTACGCCTTTAACCACCGCCCGGGCCGCGAGCGAGTGCAATTTGAGCAACGGCTACTTTAATCTGATTTTCAAACAGATCTACGGTTTGAGCTTTTACGCCTATGAGTTGAAATACCGGCTGCGCCGCGCGGAATCGGAACTGCGCAGCAGTAATGCCACGATCAAAGAATTGGCCCAGAAATGGGGATTTGCCGATGCCTCGCACTTTTCGCGGACCTTCAAGCGTTTTTACGGAATTGCGCCGGCCAATTACCGCCTGTAAGAATATTTGCTATTCAAAAAAAGTGTTGTATATTAACATTGCAAACCGAAAAAACAACCTCTAGTGTATAAAGGAGATTTTTCATGGATAAATCAATCATTCTGGAACGCGCCCAAGCCGCACTCGACAATATGATCCTCGGTCAGGTCATTGACCGCGAAGATGCCAATCAGGGGCGTACCATCCGCGATTACAATGCCCGCACCGGCAAAAAAGTCCTGTCCGGCAACTGGTGTACCGGTATTTTTATGGCATGTCTGCTTGCCATGTACAAACGCACCGGCAAAGCTGAATACCTTGATCGCGCCGAGTTTGCCGGGCATTACATCATGAGTCTGCAGAATCTTGACAGCCGCAACAAACGCTATTACGGAGCGTTCCGCGAATGTATTCCGCAGAGTCTGGAAACCCTGCCGCGCGATGCCACCACCGCGGCATGGTGCCTGGTCTGGCTCTACGAAGCCACCGGCAAAGCCGAATACCTCGACCGCGCCATGCTGTTTGCCGAGTGGCACATGGAATACGGCATGTTCAATAACTGGCCGCACTGGGCCGTATTCAACGATAAGGACAATACGACCTACTTTATGCACGGATCGTTCCAGTCCGGCACGGGTTTGTTCTATCACGACCTCTTTCTGGCCACACAGGACGGCCGCTATATCGAACGCGGGTTGCGCCCCATTGCCGACCGCTATATCAAAGATTTCATCCGCGAAGACGGCAGTCTGATCGTTCAGCGCAACGCCATGAGCAACGCCCAACCCGGCGGCGTGGATTACGAAGTGGAACTTTCCATGCACAGTTTCAACGATGACTTCGGCAATCAGATGCTGATGGCGGCGTCCGATTTGTTTGAAGACGAAAAATACCGTGATCACGCCCGCAAATTCGCCCTGTGGCTGGCCAGAAATCAGCGCGAAGACGGCAACTTCTTCAACGGAGTCAAAACTGTTTCGTCCGCCGTGCCGATCGCATTGATGTACTTTGATGAGCTGGGGCGGTATTACAACGATCCGGAATTGCTGGCCGCGGCCGAAAAGAGCTACAAAAAACTGCTCGATATGCAGCTTATGGAAGCGACCGACCCGCTGCTGCACGGTGCATTCGAAGGCATGGTATCCTGCGCGGAAGATGATCCGCGTACCATTATCCAGCTGCGCACCAACGCCTACGCTTTGATCGCACTGCTGAAGGTGGAAGGCAAGGTCAGAAACTTCTGGCTGGGCGGCGAACACAACGATAAATTCATCGACCCCATTTACATCTACAACAAGAGCAACCCCTATCCGTTCAAATATTGAGGCTTTTATGATCCAAAGTATTGAACAGGCCGTCCGTAAATCCATACTCTGCATACTGGAGCGGTTCGAACGCTACAACGGGCAGTATGACTTTGTGGATACCAAATTTGATATTGTTTCCGATCGTGATTTCGGCCCGGCGGACGAAGAGTTCCGGCAGAAAGGCTGTATTTACGCATGGATACAGGGGCGCGGACTGGAAAGTCTGGCCAAACATGCTGAATTTTTTGAGCAAAAGGGCGACAAAGATCTGGCACAGCGCCTGAAAGTCATGCTGGCGCGCGTGGCAGATAATATGGAAAAACTCCGTGCCGTCAACCACGGCCGCCTGCCATTTGCCATGCGCGAAAATGGCGAAAGTTTTTTTGTTCAGGTTCCCTCCGAAGCCAATTACAGCGACCTCTTTTACTCCAAAGGGTTGTTTGCCGCCGGACGGGTGCTGAATAACCCAACGTATTGCCAACGCGGCCGCGAACTGTTGATCCGGGTGCTGGAAGCGGTACGCAACCGCACTTTCCGCACCGACCAGCAGAGTTTTGACCCCAAAAATCAGGTGGAGTTCGTGCAAGGCAAGTTTCAGCAGGGGCCGCGTATGATCTCGCTGGGCGGTATAGCGGATATGTTGAATGCGTATCCGGCAGAACAACTCTGGAGCGATTACGCAGAAGAATTTATCAACTTTATACTGCAAAAACATGTCAACAACGGTCAGTACAGCCAACTGCAAAAATTTGACTTTATTGAGTCGCTGGATGAGTCCGATCAGCCGTGGTATGACGGAGCAATACTCTTCAGCGATCCCGGACATGCGCTGGAATTCACCGGTCTGGCCGCCAAATGCCTGACCATTCTGCACCGCCAGAACCGCGCCGGAGAGTTGATAAAATCCGCCGGAACCATGCTTCCGCAGATATTCTGCCATGTGTTCGACTACGGGTTCAGCCGCACCGCCGGCGGCGTGGTCAAAGGTTACGACCTGATCAGCCGTCAGGCCACCAACAGCGATATGCCCTGGTGGAGTTTGCCCGAAAGTGTGCGCAGCGGCATATTATTAAGCAGACTTTATCCGCAAAATATGCAGTCAGAAATTCTGCTGCGTACCGGCGCGGCATTTCAGGCCTTTACGCAAGGTTTTCTGCAGAAAAACGGGTTCGGGTGTCAGACCCGTGACGAAAACGGCAAGATCATCAATGTGATCCCCGCAGTATCGGATGCCGATCCGGGCTATCACACCAACTTGTCTTTGCTGGATGTATTATAAAAAGATTGCCGGTTTTTCGCGCCCTGAAGCATCAAAACTTCAGGGCTTTTTTATTGCGACATTTTTCCAGCGCAGATTACGTTCGATTTCCGGATTGTCGCCCAGAAAAAATTTTCCGGCCGCCTGATCGCCCTGCAAGTGGCAGGCAAACCATGCTGTCATATAAGGCAAGCTGGCAGTCAATGCATTGGCATGATTTTTATCGACTCCGGCCAACCGGGCGATCACCACGATCACCGGGGAGTTCTGGCGGATCAAATCAGCAGTATTTTGCATGGAGCGCAAACCGCAGATCCCCGGCAGCAGCGAATCGGCATCCCAACCGGTCAATGCGCTGGAAGCGGTCAGCATGACCGGGAGTTTCAGTAATGTCGGGTCATACGCACAGCGCATTATGCCCGAAGCCGCCAGTTTCTGATTGATCGGACTTACCGCAAACAATGCCTTGAACGAGTTGCCTTCCGGGTAGCGGCTTACGGCATTGAATGCGCCGGCGCCGCCTTGCGAATGACCGGCTATTCCGATGCGGTCAATTGCGATTTTCCGGTAAAAAATACTCTTTTCAAGCTCATTTTGCTGCAGCAGAAACTTCAGTGCCGCAATCGCGCCGCGCCCGGAACCGGACATGGTTTCTTCGCTGCCGATGGCAATAAATCCCCAGCTGGCCAGATGTTCCAGCAGTCCCAATACGCGCATTACCGGCATTCCGGTGCCGTTGCAATAAACGACTACCGGCCAGAGCCGGTTGGACTGCGCGATTTCGGCGGGGAAACAAACCGTAAAGGATTTGAGCTGTTCATCCTCCACAGAGTATTGTTCCATCCCCACCGGATGGGGTCCGATCCGGGCAAATTTCTGTTCGATCGCTTCAGATATATCATCATTCACGCTGCCGAACGCATTATCCGCCCGGAATCCCCCGACCAATACCAGCAACAAGATCCATACATACCGCATAATACACCTCCTGCGCAGAAAAATAATTCCCTCATCAAGTAATTATACTGTATGAATAAAAAAAATGCAAACAAGTTCCGGCATAAAAATGCTTTTTGCTGCTTTCACAACTTTTTTCAGCTCAAAAGGGCTTGACAAAGCACTTAAAATGATGTATACTATTACCAAAAGCTCAATGAGGGTAAAACTCTTTTTCATAACTGACTTTTTTCCTTTATTTTTACTGTTTTATACAAAAAAATCCGGTTTTTCACCTTGATCGTTGTTACTGTGGTAATTGCCATCATCGCCATTCTGGCGGCCATGCTGCTGCCGGCACTCTCCGCCGCGCGCGAACGCGCCCGCAACGCCAGTTGTGTAAACAAACTCAAGCAGATCGGCACCGCCAACATGCTTTATGCCGATGACAACAAAAGCTACATTGCAATCGACAGCGCCAAGCGCGGCGAAGCCACCATGGAATACAGCCGTGCAGTCTACGACAGCACTCCGGGCTTCAAACTGCTGATCAACGGTTATTTCGGCAGTGAATGGAAGGGTGTGGATCAGGGCGGCCGCGAACAGTGCCGGCAGGCGTTCCAGTGCCCCAGCGACAGCGGCAACTATGGCTACAACGGTGCCAATGGCAAGGTTGAAAAAGATGTTGAATTCAGAAACGTCGGCTGGATCAGCTACATTGCCTTTACCGGTTGCGAAAAAGCGGCTAAAAGCGTTGGTTCCTACGGCGGCTATGCACGTCAGATCCTCGGCCGTCATAATCCCGGCTGCGTGATCTGGGCTGACGTGCTGGGTTCGACTTCCGCACCTAAAATCTATTTGCACCCCAACGTGATCAACGCACTCTATCTGGGAGGTCATGTCAAAGTCAACAATCTTAATGACACGATCAAAAAAGATACCACCGCCAACTGCGGCGCGATCGTCAAATACTTTGACGAAGTGGATAAAGACTGATCCGGTATAAAACAATTTTTACAAAAACTGCGGCATGAGTTGCAATGACTCAAGCCGCAGTTTTTTTATCCGGTGATCAGCGATTCAATCTTCAAACAGCCAGCCGGAGAGATAGCGTTCCCCGGTATCCGGCAGGATCACCACAATGGTCTTGCCGGCCATTTGCGGTTCACGCGCCAGCTCCAGCGCCGCAAACAATGCCGCCCCGCCGGAAATACCGATCAGCAAGCCTTCTTGCGCGGCCGCAGCCCGGGCGGTGGCTTTGGCATCTTCGTTGCTTACCGGGCAGATCCGGTCGATCAAATCCCGGTCGAGTACCTCCGGCACAAAGTTTGCCCCGATCCCCTGCAGCTGATGTGCGCCGCTGCGGCCCTCCGAGAGCAACGGCGATGCGGCCGGTTCCACTGCTACGACTTGCAGCGCAGGATTCTGCTGTTTCAGATAACGCCCGGTACCGGTCAGTGTGCCGCCGGTGCCGACTCCGGCCACCAGCACATCCACTACGCCATCGGTATCGCGCCAAATCTCCGGCCCGGTGGATTTTTCGTGCGCCATAGCGTTGGCCGGATTGGAAAATTGCTGGGGCATGAATGATCCGGGATTTTCAGCAGTAAGTTTATTGGCCGCTTCGACCGCGCCCTGCATACCATCAGCACCTGGAGTCAAAACCAGTTCAGCCCCATAGGCTTTCAGCAGCTTGCGCCGTTCAATGCTCATCGTATCCGGCATGGTCAGAATAAGTTTGTAGCCCTTGACTGCGGCTGCGATCGCCAGACCGACACCGGTATTGCCGCTGGTCGGTTCCACGATCAAAGCGCCGGGGGCAAGCAGACCGGCTTTTTCGGCCGCCTCGATCATGGCAATGCCCACCCGGTCTTTGGCACTGCCGCCGGGATTGAAAAACTCGACTTTGGCCAGCACTCTGGCCGCACCGTCCGCCAGTGAATTGATCGCCACCAGCGGAGTTCCGCCTACAGTATCAAGAATGTTGTCAGCAATATTCATTTGCTTTTTTCTCCCAATATTTTTTATTTTCAGTGAATTACTCCGGTAATATAACTTGCCGGGCCTGCCAGCGCCAGCAACAAGCGGTAAAAAAATTGAAAAACCTGATATTTATATGGAAAAATGGCATTTCGGTACTATATTATCTGTGAATAGCTGAAAAACAATATAAACATATTTTAACAATACGAGGTTGTGATCATGGCACAATACAATATCCGCTGGGCGCAATTGGATGTGGCCCGTCAGATGGAATCCATTGAGTTTATCGAAAAATTCATCGTGCTGCTCTCCGAATGCGGCTACAACGGCATCCTGCTCTATCTGGAAGACCGGATCAAAACCGCCAGCTACCAGCTGCCGGAAGCAAACGAAGTCTATACCGTTGACGAAATCAAACACATCGTCAGTTTTGCCGGCGAATATGGTATGGAAGTTGTGCCGTGCGTGGCCACACTGGGTCATGCCGAACGCTTTCTGCGCCACAAAGAATTGGAATATATGGCCGAGCTGCAGGGCGATATGATCGGTCGTTTCGGCGGCAAAAACAAACTTACATTCTGCATCACCAATCCGGATTTCTACGATTTTATCGGGACTTATCTCAAAGAAGTCGCGGAACTCTTCCCCTCTCAATGGTTCCATGTGGGGCTGGATGAATTCTGGGATTTCAACATGTGCGAACGCTGCAAAAAAGCCATGCCCACCTTGATGGATGAACAGAAAATGTTCATCAAACATATCAACAAGATCCGCGATATTATGAGCCAGTGCGGTAAACGCATCATGATGTGGTCGGATATGTTTGAGTTTTACCCGGATGTGTTTCAGGAGGTGCCGCGCGACGTGGTGATGGTCGATTGGCAGTATTTGCGCGACATCCGCAACTATCAGGGACACCTGCTGGATGTGGATAACGAAAACCGTCTGGCCGTCAATGCCGCCAACGGCTTTGAAACCATTGCCGCCCCCGCGGACCGGCTCTGGAGCAACTCCCGCAGTTATTTTGAATACGCCAACGGCAAGCCCGGCGTGATCGGCGGACTGCTGACCAGCTGGGAAAAAAGCGATACCTTCCTCTACCGGACGCTGCCGAACTTTGTTGCCGGCGGGTTCCAGATGAACGGCATGAGCATTGACGCGGCTTTCGATGCCATGTGTCAAAAACTTTTCGGCACTGACGATCTGATTTTCAAATCCGCACTGAAAATAGCTTTGGATAACGGCTTGCTGCGCCATTTTGACGGCGTTAAAGAAAATGCCATCTGCAACCGCGATTACTTCGGACTCGACCACGCGGCGATCACCGTTTGCAAAAGCGTCCGCGCCATCCTGCAGACCTATGCAACCAAGATCACGACCGAGTGGGGCAAGATCTGTCTGGACGACCTTTTGGATGCTTTGTGGGAAAAGAGCCTTTCCTGCGATGCGCAGATCATTGCGCACGACATCTTTGACAATTCCTGTACAGCCGAACGCCAACAGCGCTTTGCCGATTTCCGGCAGGGCTTTGCCGACTACTTTGACCACATGGCCCGACGCTGGGAAGTTTATCGGCCCGGCATTACCCCCAACGTCTTTGCAATGCGCAAAGATGCGGTCTGCAAACAGTTGGAAAATCTGGAAAACCGCCTGGCTTCCAACGCCTGGGTCAGGGTCAACGGCACACTGCCGGATGGCTTCGGAGTGGAATTCATTGATGTGGAATACAAAGTCAACGGCCAGTGGCAGCAAGCCGGTGTCGGGGTGTTCAAACCCACCAGTGCCAATGTCGGCATGTTCTGCCGTTTCCTGCCGCTGCCGCAGGATTTTTCCGGCGCGGTGGAAGCCGTGCGCCTGACCACCCACGGGCTGGGCGGTGTGGGGCTGAACTTTGTGGAAGTTTGTGCCAACGGCAAACACTATGTGCCGCGCACCATCCTCCGGACGACCGGTAAAGTCAGCGATCCGTGCAATCTGCTGGCAGACAACACCACCTTTGCCTGGTTCGGCGGACAAAGCACCCGCTACGACTACTTTGACCGCCACGCCGCCGAACAGAGAAACTCGGTGGTGATCGAAATGAAAGAGTTTGATGCCAGTCGTATCGCCATGGCCGGTAACTGCTGCTGAATATGAAATACATTTACAACACCAATAATCAGGTTTGCGCTCAAAGTATTGAGCTGGAAATCGAAAACAATATTATAAAAAGTGTAAACTTTACCGGCGGATGCCACGGCAATCACCGCGGCATTGCCAGTCTGGTACAGGGTATGAGCGCGGACGAAGTCATCCGGCGTCTTGCCGGCATCACTTGCGGATTCCGGGCGACCTCCTGCCCGGATCAGCTGGCACAGGCCTTAAAGCAAATTCAATCAGAAAGCAAATAAGTTATGTGTATCCTGAAAATTCTGCAGGCGGCAAGCCGTATACTTGCCAGCTATACCTCACTGGTGATCACCGGCGTTGCCGCAGTAACGTTCCTTTACCCGCCGCTGTTCTGCTGGGTCAAAGGCGATCTGCAAACGCTGATCCTCGGCATAATCATGCTGACCATGGGGATGACGCTTTCGACCGAAGATTTCAAGATATTGGCCAAACGGCCGCTGGATATTTTTATCGGGGCCGCGGCCCAGTACACCATCATGCCGCTGTTGGCATGGGCGATGGTAAAATTGCTGAAACTCGAACCCGGGATCGCCATCGGTCTGCTGCTGGTCGGGTGCTGCCCCGGCGGAGTTTCCAGCAACATCATCACCTTTTTGAGCCGCGGCGATGTGGCTTTTTCGGTAGGCATGACCACCGCCTCAACGCTGCTGGCGCCGGTGATGACGCCATTTCTGATGTATTATCTGGCCGGCAACAGCATTGATGTGAACGCAGTTGCCATGTTCAAAAGCATCCTTATTGTAACCCTGCTGCCGGTGGCAGTGGGTGCGGCCGGGAATTTTCTGCTGGGCAAAAAGGCCATGTATCAGGAAGTTTGCAAAGTTATGCCGGGCATATCAGTACTGGCCTTTGCCTGTATTGTCGGCGGAGTGATCACCTTTCAGGGCGAACACTTCTTCCAGTCCGGCCTGCTGATTTTTGCGGCAATATTCATACATAATCTGCTGGGTTACATACTTGGTTATACGGTCGGAATTTGCACCGGCATGAACAAAGCCCAGAAACGGACGATTTCGATCGAAGTGGGTATGCAGAATGCCGGTCTGGCCACCAATCTGGCCGGGAAGCACTTCCCGACCGAACCCAATGCAGCACTGGCGTCGGCAGTAAGCTGCGTATGGCATTCGATTTCGGGGACATTTCTGGCCGCATTTTTCCGCATAATAGACAAAATCAACGACCGCCGGAAATAAAACCACTTCTGCGGATCGGAAAATTTTCTGTACTGCTGATTTTTATCAGAAGCGGGGGCAAAAAACACCCCCGTTTTTTACTCTTTATTGCTGGGTCCGGCAGGGCGCTTGGGCGGCTCAAGCGTGTCGTAAAGCTGCCGGACAAGTATGTATTGAGCGCGCCATTTGATGGAGATGGAGATTTGTAACCTATTGCTCTGATTCCGCAACGAGTTGTAGAACGCATGATAATCGCTTTGAGTAAAACGGCGGATGAGTTCATCCGGAGTTATATCCGGGGCGGAAAGCTCCCGGCGCAACTGCAAAAAACGGTCAAGATCAGCGTGATACTGCTTAATTTTCCGACAGAATTCAGGATCCAGTTTATCCGGCATTTCCCGGGAAACGGCTTCAAACTTTTGCCGGAAATCGGGGGCAAATCCGTCATGAAAATACATGGAATCGTCGATTATCGATTTCGCATACACATACTGCGTATAATTGACCGGCGGCAAACTTTCCGGTTTACTTGCGCTTGGCGGAAAAACACTTACCGGTGGAGTGTAAATCTTATTTTCAGCTTCATTTTTCCCGCTTGAAGTGGGCGTGGCAACTTTTTCCGCCGCCGAAGGAGTTACACTGGTTTCCGGCGCAGGCGGCAACGCGGCCGGAGTTCCTGATTTTCTGCCGGCAGGCAATACGCTGAAAACTATGCCGGACAACACCAACACGCCTCCGGCAGCGATTGCCGCTTTGATCTTTCGCCTTTTTCCGGATTTATCAGGATGACTTATTTGTTCAAGCGCATGGTCAAGCGCGTTTTGCCAATCAGCGGCCGAAGCAAATCTTTTGCCGGCCTGACCGGCACAGCCTTTCATATAAAGCTGGCGGATGATCTTGAAATCTTCTGCTGCAAATTCATCCGGAGGCGATGGAAAGTCGGCGGCATCGCGCCTTGAATAGGCGCAATACAACGTTTTGGCCAGTGCATAACAATCGCGGTCAATACCATCGCCCGGATCATCGGGGATGAATCCGGCAGTTCCGGCACTGCCGGAACCGGCCAGCGTGCCAAAGTCGGAGAGCTTGGCCTGACCATTAATAAAAATGATGTTTTCCGGTTTTATGTCGCCATGAAAAAGTTTATGTTCGTGCAAGTGCATCACACCGGCAGTTACCGTCCGGATGACGGATAAAATTTCCATGGTCGCAAGGTTGCCGCTTGCGATCCGCTGCGCCAGCGTATCGGGAATATATTGCGGGGATCTACCGGCATTGTCGGCAAGTTCCATAGTGTAGAAAAATTTTCCGTCCGTCAGTTGGCCGGTTTGATAGATCTGGGTAACTGCCGGATGAGATGGCAGCTCACGCAGAAGTTTCACCGACTGCAATTCAGAGCTTTGCCATTGAGGCTTGATCACTTTCAAAGCCAGATTTTTGCCGGTAATATCCTGAACCATAAAAATATTTCCGGCGCCTCCGCTGCCGATACGCCGGAGCATGGACAAGCCATCGGGCATTTCCGGAGTGTTTGTCAGGTGATCGATATTCATAAGTCGGGCAAATCCAATTCCGGATCGGCAGCTTGCAGTTGAGCGATGATCGAGCGCAAGATTTCCAAACACCGTTTTTTGCGGATGGTAACAGTGTTGGGTTTGGCATTGAGCAGTTCGGCGACCTCTTTATTGGAGAGGTCGTGCCGGCAACAAAGTTCAAAAGTTTCAAACACTTCCGGCTGTACACGCTGCCGCAACTCATCGGTGGCCAATTCAAGAAGATGGGCAAGATATTCGTCCTTGAATATTTCCTCAAACTTTGAATTTTCCGGTACTTCTGAAGTCAGATTTTCCGCCCCCTGTGATCGTTCACGGAAATAATCACTGATCTTGTGCCGGATCGTGCCGCCGAGATAAGAGCGGAAAAGGCCGTGTTTTTCTTTGGAATAAAGAAAAGTACCGTTGTTGAATATTCCCAGCATCACAGCCTGAATAATATCATCGGTATCAGCCGGCGGTATATTGTTTTTCAATGCGGTACTGCGGATCAGATTCCGGTAGGTGGTATAAAACTCCTGATAACCTACTTCATCATTATTTTGCAGTTTTCGCAAAAGAGTGCTTCGGGTCGTATACATAATTCAGTCTCGGAAAAATTTTTTTCGAACGTTTAAATATACATGCTTTGGCGGATAAAAACAAGCAGAATAAAAATTTTTCAAAAAAATTTAATTTTGCTGTCACTTTTGCGCTGAATTTTCCGACTATACAGCCAAATAAAGATTGTGTTGATCGGGGAGAACGCATCTCCCGGCAACTCCATAACGCCCAATGCGGTCAAATGTCAATAGTTTATAGCTTGACAAAATACCTTTATGGAATTATATTATGCTGTAATTTCTTAAAGGAGGTAAACTTCAAGTATATAAACATATTGACATCTTAAAACTGAAAAAAGTGCTGTTCAAATCGAAAAACTTGCAAACTTTTTTATTTGTAACTCCGGCACGCTTGACTCAGTGTATCTATAATCCTTTTGAAGGGTCTAATGGATGCGCAGTTTTGTTGTTGTGGAGTTACGGGTTTTGCAAGTACCCTCGATTGACACAAGCAAGGTGCGCATCTTTTTTTGTGTGCAGTTTATGATCAAACATTTGCACAGAAAAAGAGCATGATCAACGACTCTTTGGCGGAAGGGAGGTGAAACTTGATAAAGCGGAGAGTACGCACCCCGGAGATAGTTTTAAGTTTTTTCAAATAACAGTTAAAACAATAATAAAAAAAGGTAATTAAAATGAAAAATTTTCTGATGTTGTTGGGAGCAATTTGCTCTATCTTTGTTTTGACCGGCTGTTCCGATTCTCCGAAAGACGCTGCCAAAGAGTGGGGCGCGGCGCTTATCCTCGGCGATGAAGCCAGTGCCAATGCCAGATCCACGAAAGGGTCTGAACTGATCAATCAGGCATTTATCGCACGTTTGAAATCTGATCCTGAATACGTCATCAAATTCAAGAAAGAGCTCGACGATCTCCTTGCCGGCGAAGAAGTTATCAATGGCGACAAAGCCGAAATCAAAGTCAATGGCAAGACCCAAATGACCTTCAAGCTGGTAGATAAAAAATGGCTGGTCGAACTTGCTGCACCTGCTGAAGAAAAAGAAGAAACCTATCTTCCGGAAGACGTTCTTATGCTGTGGCGCGATGCCATCATCAGCGGCGACAAAGCCGGCGCAGATATGTATGTTGTAGACAGCTGCAAAAAAGACAATGCAGATTTGATAGCTCTGCTCAATACCCCGGCCAAAGATAATATTATCAAGATGCTCGAAGAGTGTAAAGTAAGCGATGTAACCGATGACAGCGCCAAACTGCACATGGCTAATACGAAATATGTCATAAAGAAAGTCGATGGCAAGTGGCTTATTGATTTTAAGACTCTCGCGCAATAAAACCTGTATATGGTACAATAAGAGATTTTATTGTCCGTAACACTTCTCCCGGCAAAGAAATTCAAGTTTCTCTGCCGGGAGAATTTTTTTATAAAAACGTCTTTGCAAAAAATCTGTTCAAGGAAATTATAACATAATTTTTTTCTTATTCAGGACAAAAAATATCTCAACTCACGGCTCAACAGCTCACCCCAATTCATTTTTGACTTAATATCACAAAAAACAACCGCAAATTCCGCTCTCTTCAGAGTTTGCTGCACTGCGCCGGCCAAGCCCACTTATATTGCATAACATCATAGTATTTCCGGCTGCCGCCACCAGACAAATTACCGCTCTGCTTCAAAATAGCGGCGAGCAAAGCGATGCCGCTGCCCGACACCAGCCGGGGGCGCACAAATCATGCTACTCTCCTATCCTCGCCGTAAACAACAAGTTTACTTGCAAACGGTCGCTCCCCACGCTACCATCCGGCTTCGTGTTACTACGCCGCGACAAGCACCCGCGCAGCTGGCGGGTAGGGAGTGTTGCAAAACTATTCAGAGTTTTGCAACACAATGAAGCTCGCCAACAGCTCATGCGGCGGAACGCCGCAAAGCCCGGTCAGGGCCGCGAACGCATGAGAGGGTATTCTGCAGGATAAATTCCTGCAGAACGAGCAGCTTGCCTGCGAAGCCGAACGGAGTTGAGCGAAGCTCCCGGCGTTTGAGGGAACTTTTGCGG
>SUWA01000053.1 GCA_015061695.1 Lentisphaerota bacterium | reverse complement strand
TTCCATAGTAATTTTATTGTGCATCTGATCTTTCCTTTATTTTTTTGTTTGGTTACTAAAAAATAAAGGTCAGATGCACTTTTGTCAAACAACTCGTCCCATCACAAAATTTGGGACATTAACTTTTTATAAACTCCAAGGTAAAAAAAATAAATAATTTATTTTCGTCAAATCTTGCAAAAAGTATAATTTATGATACTGTAGTATACAGTAACACGGGTGGGGGGATTTTTTTTCCTTGCTATTTATCAACAAATCAGCCATTTTATCAATACAAGCATGTATTGATACATACAAAAAAAGGAGATGGGATCATGGCTTTTTGTTCTTCTTGCGGCAATCAGATAGCTGACGGAGCTAAATTTTGTCCTGCTTGCGGGGCTAATCAACAGGAACAACCGGGGATTTCTCAAAATGCTTCCGGTTTTTCGGTCCAATCCCAGGGCACTTACATTCCCGGCGGAACTTTTTCGCTGAAAAATGTACATGATAATCCCAATATGAAAAAATTGACGGAGTTGGGAAATTTTATTGTCTTTGAACACGAAAAGGACCTCAGTAGCGAAACTGACCCCATCGGAGCTTATTTCCGCTCTCAAATGAATGTCAAACTCCGTCAGGTGCTGATAAAACTCAATAATTCTGCAGTCAAAACTCAAGCCGGCGCTATGCAATGGTTTGCCGGCAGTGTTGAATGTGATACCGGCCTCGGTTCCGGCGTAAGCGCAATCGGCAAATTCATCAAGGGCAAAGTTGCCGGCATGGCTTCCGGCGAAAGTGCAGTAAAACCGCGTTACCGCGGCACCGGCTATGTTATGCTGGAGCCGACTTACAAACATATCATTCTGCTGAATGCCGAAGAATGGGGCCCGCAGGGGGTCGTATTGCAGGATGGCTTGTTCCTTGCCTGCGACGAGCAACTGCAGGAGCAGATCGTCAGCCGCAAAAAGCTTTCCGGTCTTTTTGCCGGCGAAGGTCTTTTTAATCTGAATGTTTCCGGTCAGGGCACTCTGGTTCTGGAAAGCCCGGTGCCTTATGAAGAGTTGATCGTTTTTGAACTGCAGAACAGCGAAGTAAAAATTGACGGCAATATGGCAATAGCCTGGTCGAACAGTCTGGATCTGACGGTCGAACGCTCCTCAAAATCGCTGTTGGGCTCGATGGTCAATAAAGAAGGGTTGCTGAATGTTTACCGCGGTACCGGCAAAGTGCTGATGGCTCCGGTAGCCAACGGCAGCATTATGGAAGGCGGCACCACCAAAGATGTGGCAAAAGCCGAAGGCGGCAGTGCCACCGGCAGTGTGGTCAAAGGTATCGTTTCCATGATCACCGACTGATCCAGTCAGCGAACAGCTGATCGTTTTTGCGTCATAGGGTCTGTTGAAAAACTGTTTTGCGGGGAAAAAACTTTTGGGTAAAAGATTTTTTCCCCGCACCCCTTTTTCCAAAACCTTTCGGCGGAATTGCTTTTATTGCTTCAATAAAAGCAATTCCAACTTATTTTATATAAAAGAGCTATAATGTTTTTTTACAGTAATTTCTACTGCTGTTATACGAAATCAAGCCGACTGTTTTTTTCGACAGCAAATAAAAATTTATATAAAAAACAGGGGGCTTGCAACTTTTGCGAGGTTTTGCGACAGCCTTATTTTTACCGGTCATCTGCAGGAGCGAAAATTTGAAATTTATTTTTTGTGTGATATATTAATTGAATATCATTATTCCAAAAAAACAAAATCAAAAAAATACGGGATGGGGACATTATGAGCAGCACAGAGTTGCAGTCAACGGAAAAGCTGAATATTTTCGGCAAAATAGTTTATTCCAAATTTGTTCAGGGCTTTATTATTATATGTATTGTCCTGAACTCAATACAACTGGGGTTGGACACCTCAAGCTGGTGGCGCAGTACCGCCGGAAATTTCAGCAAAGTTCTGGATATGATCTTCATCTGGATCTTTGCGCTGGAAATCGTCCTCAAGTTATGCTCGGATAAACACCGCTTTTTCACCAAAGGCTGGAATATTTTTGACTTTCTGGTGGTGGCGATTGCGTTTGTGCCCGGCAATGGAGCTTTTTCCATTCTGCGGGTTTTCCGTATTTTCCGGGCCTTGCGGCTGCTCTACCGGATCCCGCGGTTGCGTATTATTACCGAATCATTATTCAGTTCCATTCCCAGCATCGGCTGGATCTGCGTACTGCTTTCCATCTGGTTTTACATTTGCAGTGTGATCGCTACCAGTCTGTTCGGCAGTAAATTTCCGGAGTGGTTCGGCTCGATCGCCAAGTCCATGTATTCGCTGTTCCAGATCATGACGCTGGAAAGCTGGTCAATGGGTATCGTGCGGCCGGTCATGGCTGAATACCCATACGCATGGCTGCTGTTTGTGCCGTTCATCATCTTTGCAACTTATACAGTGATGAACTTGTTCATCGGGATCATGGTTTCGGCGATTTCTGACGCACAAAATGCCAAAACCGATCACAACGAAGAAGAACAAGCCACGTCGCCGGAAGAAGCCATCCTTGCCGAGCTGCGCACCATCCGCAGCGAACTTGAAGAACTCAAGGCAGATAATGCTGAATTGAAAAAACAGCTCAAAGAAAAATGATCTTTCGAACTGTTTGATTTACCCGAACATCAAAAATCCGTTGCCGGTCAGGCAGCGGATTTTTTTTGCGGCCGGGGCAAGGTCATGGCAAAGAGAGAATTGCAAATGGCCATTACGCCCGAAAAGGCAAACAGATACCCGATACCGAAACGTACCCAGATCCAGCCGCCCAGCGGCGCGGTCATGATCGCGATCAGGTGATTGATGGAAATACCCGTAGAAAGGGTGCTGGTAAGTTCATCCTGACTATCCGAAACTTCGCGCACATAAATATTCGTTGCCATGCTGGTGGTACTGATGACCGCATCCAGCAAAAAGTTCACACACACCACAAAAAAGGCGATCCTGACCGGGAATATATTGCCGGCAAAGCCATAAAGCATACAGACAAAAAAGAGTATGACTGTATCCCAGATCATAATATTGCGATACCCGAATTTATCGGTCAGCTTGCCGATCAGCGGCGCCGCAAAAATATTAACAAAGGCGCAAATTCCCAGCAGAAAAGCCATTCCGGCAGTCGACAAACCGTATTCGCGGATAAGTACATAAGGTGCAAAGGTCAAAAAAATCTGCTTGCGCGCGCCGTAAAACAACTCCAACGCGTAAAATTTGGAAAACTTTTTATTAAAGTAAAGCCGCGGCCGCCGGGATGGGTGATTCGGCGCTTTGGGCGTAAGCGTGCTGATGGTGCTGGCGATCATCAATATTGCAATCAATACCCACAACACGTTGAACAGAAAATCTTCGCTCTGATGATAATGCACAGTTCCGACATAAAAAATCGCCGCCACCAGCAGACTGCCGCTGACAGTACCGAAATTCATAACACTGCTCAACAATCCCAGCGAACGGCCGGCGCAATCCGGCCGCGCCACCTGCATGGCGATCACCGATCTGACCGGCATGACCAAGTGTTCGCCCATGCTCCAAATCATAATAAATGCAGTTACAGCGATCTTATCGGCCGGCAGCAGCAGCAGCGCCGCTCCGGCCATGGAAACCATAGTGCCGAGGCGCATGATCTTCCAATCGCTGACTTTGTGCAGCAAGGCCAGAATGAAAACCAGCGCCAGCCCCGGCAGTTCGCGGAAAAACTCCAGCCAGCCCCGTTCCATGGTATTCATGTGATGGATCCCGGAGAGATAGTTGTTCATGGCCGCCGCAAAGCACCCTACCCCGATGCCCCAGACCAGAATACTGAAAAAGAATGCGCCGGCCCCGGCATCTGATTTGAACATGTCATTGAATTTATGATTCAACATAATTATTATAAACTCCATAGTACAATAAAAAGAGGAAAATGTTCGAGTGCATAATATAACACAAATGGACAAATTTTCAATTTGCCGCAAAAACTTGCAAAAAAAATACTGTAAAATTTGACTTTTCATTACCTGCAATTATATTTATGATGACCTTAAAATAGTTTGGGGCCAAAAGTATAAAAGAAAGGGATAAAAAATGGACGTCAAAGAAAACGTCGGCAAAGTTGCCAACAAACTGGGCATTGCGCCCAAAATGTTCGTGGCCGGTGCAGCTGCAATCGTGGCTGTGATCGTGGCGGCGGTGATCATCATCGTTATCTGCTGCAGCGGCGGTGCCAAGAAGGCTGCCCTGAAATATCAGGAAGCGTTGCTGGCCGGTAATGTTGATATTGCCAACAAATACTCGGTTACCGATATGCACGAAAGCAACAAGGAACAGATCAAAGTCTGGACCGAAACCACCAACGACGAAACCAGTTTCGCCCGTGTGGAAGCTCTGCAGAAACTGCAGGAAATGCAGGAAGGTTATGTGATCGTGGAAAAAGATTACGCCATTCTGTTCAACAAGTTTGATGCTCCGGTCTGCAAACTCAAGAAGATCAGCGGCGAATGGAAAGTTTGGCCCAGCAAATAATTTGATTTGCTTTTAAGCTGAAATTCTTAAAGAGCTGTGTTGTAAAAAACACAGTTCTTTTTTTATGCCTTTGCAATACAAAAAAGCTGCTGCAGCATATCAAGCTATATACTGCAGCAGCTTTAAGTTTTGCGACTCAAAGAATCACTTCAAAAAGTTCAACACAAATTCTGCCATGTTGTCTTTGGCAATGCAATTTTTGTGCAGAACTTCGCACCCTTTCAGTCCCGCCAGCGGCGCCGGGATCGGAGTATTGGACAGTTTGGAGAGCAGTTCGAGCTGTTCAAAGCCGTTTTCCGGAATCGCCGCATCGGTCAAAGCCGGCAGCACCGAAGCAGCAAACTTGTACGGCGATGCCGTGGAAGCCACCACCGTAAGCGTCTGATCGCCGGTCGCCTTGCGGTATTGCTCCAACACGTTGGCCGCCACCGCAGTGTGGGTATCGGCCAGATAGTTATTTTCTTTGAACAGCTTGCTGATAGTTCCGGCCGTGCCTTGCTCATCACAATAACCGCCGAAAAATTCGCTCTGCAGTTTGGCCAGCACATCAGCGGGCAATTCGTAGCGGCCTTTTTCCGAAAGTTCTTTCATTAATCGGGCGGTCAGCACCGCGTCATTGCCGGCGGCATGATAGATCATGCGCTCAAGGTTGCTGGAAATAAGAATATCCATGGAAGGACTGCTGGTGGTGTAAAACTCGCGGTTGCGGTCGTAGACCCCGGTCGCCAGAAAATCACTCAACACCTTGTTGCGGTTGGAGGCACAGATGAGTTTGTCGATCGGCACGCCCATCTGCTTGGCATAGTAGGCAGCCAGAATATCACCGAAGTTGCCCGTCGGAACTGCCACATTGAATTTAGATCCCGCGGCCAGTTTACCGGCTTTGATCAAATCGCAAGCCGCCGACACATAGTAGACGATCTGCGGAACCAGCCGGCCGAAGTTGATACTGTTGGCCGAGGAAAATTCCATATTCATCTTATCGAGCGTGCTGCGGATGGCATCATCGGTAAAAATCTTCTTGACCCCGCTCTGGGCATCATCAAAGTTGCCTTCGATACCGCAAACCGACACATTGCTGCCGACCTGGGTGATCATCTGCAGTTTCTGCATATCCGAAACACCGTTTTCGGGAAAAAACACCACAATGCGGGTATTGGGTACATCGGCAAATCCGGCCAGCGCGGCTTTGCCGGTATCTCCGGAAGTTGCCACCAGGATCACGATCGTGCGGCCGGGCGCAGTTTTGTTGGCCGCTTTGACCAGCAAAAACGGCAGCAGCTGCAGGGCCATATCTTTGAAAGCGCAAGTCGGGCCATGCCACAACTCAAGCATTTCAGTCCCCGGAGCGACTTCGGCCAGCGGCGCGGGAATGTTGTTGTCAAAAGTATTGGTGTAAGCTCCGCGCACACAATAATCGATTTCATCTTCGGTATAATCGGTCAGATAGAGTTTAAGCACCTCTTTGGCGCGGCCGATATAATCCATATCCGCCAGTTCCAAAAGTTTGGCATAGCTCAATTCGGGAAACTCGCACGGCACAAACAAGCCGCCGTCGGCAGCGATACCGCGGGTGATGGCAGCGGCAGAAGTCATATTTTGCGCACTGCGGGTACTGGTAAAATTCATAATTCAAAATCCTGTATTTAAAAGTGATTACATTTTTATAAGATACACCCGAAAAGCATTTTTTGCAACAAATTAGCTATTTCCGGACTGAACTTTCCGCCACAAAAATCAAATCAAAAAAATTAGCCGAAAAAAATCAATAAAAAAATTGCAAAAATCCATATCTATACTATATTAACAGGCATTGAAATGGATCCATAGCTCAGTCGGTTAGAGCAGGTGACTCATAATCTCCGGGTCGGCGGTTCAAGTCCGTCTGGATCCACCATTCTTCGCTAAAGCTGCGGATGGCAGACTGTAAGGTTTGCCATCCGCAGATTTTTTTTGCGCAGCAAAAATGAGCGGAGCAAAGGATGCCCTCCCATTTTATCCTCCATAGCCTTGAGCGAAGGAGGAAGCCTTGGCGAAGGAGGGCTTTACTGTATACAAGAAATAATATGGCAGACTGTAAGGTTTGCCATCCGCAGATTTTTTTGCCTTGGTAAAAATGAGCGGAGCGTAGCAAAGGATGCCCTCCCATTTTATCCTCCATAGCCTTGGCGAAGGAGGAAGCCTTGAGCGAAGGAGGAAGCCTTGGCGAAGGAGGGCTTTACTGTATACAGGAAATAATATGGCAGACTGTAAGGTTTGCCGGAGGCCTGTCCGCCGCAGTTTTAATGCTGGCGGAAGATTTTTACCTCTCTACCCTGCCCGGCGCCGAGGCATATACCGCGATTCTGCTCCGGGAGTTGTTGTTTTTTGAAAAACTTTTTTGCTTTTTGCATTTATCCGGTTTATATTACTGATACTGACACTGATATAAATTTTAAGAAAAAGGGGTGGGACTGTGAAAAACTTTATTCTGAAAACAATCGTCATTTTACTTGCATGGCTTATCGGATTTGGTGGTTCTGTTGTTATTTACTATCTTCTTTCCGATGAGTTTTCCGCTGAACAAAGATACTGGGAAAAGCAGGAAAAGCAGCAAGAGCGCAAAGAAGCAGAAAAAAAAGAATGTGAAAAACGCGAAGAAGCAGAAAAAAAAGAATGTAAAAAACATTTGAAAAAAGTTGCCTATATTGCAAAAATGACCGGTAAAACATCAATATTGGAAATTGAAGGCCAATTAAACGAAACAACTGCTTGCGATATTCATTGGGGTTATAATAGAACGATCTACTGTAACACTCACAGTACAGAAGTAAACTATAGAACAACGGAGTGAATCATGCCGGAATCATTTGGAAACAAGGCTGTACTTATTGTCATTGCTGTTCTGCTCGGGATCCTGGTCCTGCTGGGCGCGGTCGCATTGGGTATGTATGTATCCCAATCGCACAATGTCCCCGTCCAGCCGGTAGTAAACGAGGTCAGCTCGGACCGTTCAAATACCGACCGGGATGAGAATCTGGAACAGGAACGCGACAAGTGCATCAAACATCTTAAGAAAATCTATGCTGTAATGTCGGATGTTGCCGACCGGAGATCCGGTTATCTGCCGTCGGTTTCGGAAGTGGAAGCACGCATCGGCTTTTCCTCGTGCAACATATATATGACCCGCAAGCAGAAAAACTACCGGACGGTCTTTGCCTTGGAGTGCGAAACGCATAAAATAAGCATTGATGAATTCGGGATCAACAAAGATTGATTTTTCCACAATGACTTTCAAGGCGGCCGGTTACGGCTGCCTTTTTTTGTGTAAAATCCGGCTTCAGCCAGGTTCTGCGGCACAAAAAAAAATAAAAAAAATGCTTCCGGTACTTTTCCGGAAGTTGCTTTTTTTACGGATCATGCTATTTTTAGCAATAACAATAAACCATTACCCCGCAGGAGTATTTTTTTATGAAAAAAAGCTTTAAATTCAGTCTGGCCGCGGTCGCAGCGGCGCTGTCTTTTCTGTCCGGACAGATCCAAGCTGCCGAACAAACCGTAAAATATGTGTTTCTTTTCATCGGCGACGGCATGAGTATGCCGCAGCGGATGCTGGCCAATGAATACAGCGAAAAACTCGGCAAAGGCAAACTTTTCATCAACACTATGCCGTATCAGGCCCCCACCCGTACCAACTCGGCCAACGCGTTTATTACCGATTCGGCCGCCAGCGGCACCGCCATTGCCTGCGGCGAAAAAACGGTCAACGGCTGCATCGGGATGGACGCTGCGCGCAAACGCAATCTGGAATCCATTGCTGCAGTGGCTAAAAAATCCGGCCGCAAAGTCGGAATCGTTTCCACCATGACCATCAACCATGCCACCCCGGCTGCGTTTTATGCCCACAACCCCAGCCGCGGCAATTATTACAATATAGCGTTGGATCTGATCAACTCCGATTTTGACTATTTCGGCGGCGGCGGCGCAGCAGCCAATGATGATAAAAAAGCCTCCGGTTATCAGGGCAACGTGTACGATTTGGCAGTCGGCAAAGGTTATACCGTACTCAAAGGGCGCCAGGCAATCATGAGTGCCAAACCCGGCAGCGGCAAGATCTGGGCCGTCGGCGCCAACGGCTACCTGCCCTACGCTATTGACCGCTCGGAAAATGATGTGTCGCTGGCCGAATTTGTTCAGCAGGCCATTACACTGCTGGATAACGAAAAAGGCTTTTTCATCATGGCCGAGGGCGGCAAGATCGACGTGGTCTGCCACGCCAACGATGCCGGTACTGCTTTGCATGAAACACTTGACTTCAACGATGCGGTCAAAGTTGCTTACGAATTTGCGCTCAAACACCCCGACGAAACGTTGATCGTCGTTACCGGCGACCACGAAACCGGCGGTCTGCAGCTGGGTTTTGCCGGCACCGGCTACAAATCCGGCACCGAATATCTGCAGCTTCAGAAATGCTCCATCGACAAACTTGATGAATTGCTGGCCCAGATCGCCAATGGCAAAGACAAGGTCGTTTTTGACGATGTCAAGGGTTTGATCAACCAGTATTTCGGCATGTACTTCCCCGGCCAGAAAATGCCGGAAGGTTTGCACTTTGAACTGAACGACAAAGAAGTCAAAGAGTTGGAAAAAGCCTTCAACCGCCAGTACCCCAACGGTAAATACAAAAAAGGCCGGATCATGTCGCCGGGTATCATCCGCTGCTTCAACGCCAAGTGTTCGCTCTCGTGGACGACCGGCGGCCACACGGCCATGCCGGTGCTGACCTCGGCCTACGGCAAAAAGGCTGAAATGTTCACCGGATTACTCGACAATACCGAAATTTCCAGGAAACTCAAGCAGGTAGTTCGCTGATGTTGAACGATCTGCCCAAATGGAAAAAATTTACCGGAAGATTTTTGCCTTCGTACCGCAATCTGGTGATGATCGTGGTGCTGCTGCTCTTTTCCGGCATCCTCTGGCAGATCGATTTGATTGAAGCTAAAGGCAATGATCCGGGCACTAAAGAAAAAGCCCGGGTCATTGAAGAACCTGACAACTCCCAGATTTGGGAAATAGGCCCGCTGAAAATGGGGCCTCAAAACATGAAAGTCGAAGTGCTTTCCGGCCCGTACAAAGGTCAACAGTTCATGGCATCCAACGAGTTGCGGGCCAATATGGAACTGGACAAGATGTTTGAAAAAGGCGATGTGATCCTGGTCGGTATCCTCAACGATGCCGATCCGGCGCGCGATACGATCAATGCGCAGGATCATTACCGGATTGACCACACCTTGCTGCTGTTCAGTTTATTTGCCATACTGCTGCTCTGTTTCGGCGGCTGGACGGGATTCAGCGCCCTGCTCTCTTTTGTATTCAGCTGTCTGGTGATCTGGAAACTGGTCATACCGCTGTGCCTGGAAGGATACAATGCACTTTTGGTAACATTTCTGGCCGTGGTGGTGTTATCGGTGGTGATCATACTGCTGGTGGCCGGACTAACCCGCAAAGGCGTGGCGGCACTGGCCGGTTCGCTGCTGGGAGTGTTTGCCAGCTGCCTGACGGGGTGGATCTTTACCCATCTCTTTAAGATCAATGGGGCGGTAATGCCCTATTCGCAGGCGCTTTTGAACAACGGATATGAGTTTTTGAATATATCCGATATTTACATTGGCGCGATCTTTCTCTCCAGTTCCGGTGCGGTCATGGACTTGTCCATGGATGTTGCCAGCGGGATCGAAGAAGTCAGCATCCGCCGCAACGGCTTGCCGTTCAAGGAACTCTTGCGGTCCGGCATCCGCATTGGCCGGAGCGTGGTCGGCACGATGACCACCACGCTGCTGCTGGCCTATTCCGGCGGATATCTTACTTTGATGATGATGTTTGCGGCGCAAGGCACCAGCCCGATCGATTTTATCAACAACCCGCATGTAGCCAGCGAAGCGGTCAAAACTCTGGTCGGCAGTTTTGGTCTGGTACTGGTTGCGCCCTTTACTGCGGTGGTCGGAGCATGGATCTTCAGCTGGAAAAATCGTCAAAACAGCCTTCAAAACGATGCAGAAATTGCCGCAGATAACATGTAAAAATCTTTACGCAGCGCCCCGGTCAGACACTAAAAAATTTTTCGCCCCACCCCAAGATGCAGAAAATAGCTCTTTTTAGTAAAAAAAGCTGCTTTTGAGCTTGCCAAAAGTTGCTTTAGAGTGTAAATTGACCTTGATAGTTTTTTATCTATCGCACTGATTGTAATCACATCTTTTATAGAAAAGAAAGGTCAATTTATATTATTATGCACCACGAAGCGTTGACAACTGAAGCATTTTTGATTGTTTTTATAAGTTTGTGGGCTATCATTGCACTGGTTCCGCTTTTGTTCCGCCGATTCAAGATACCTTCAGTCATCGTTTTGCTGGTAACGGGTATGCTGATCGGCCCCAACGGGTTGGGTTTGCTCAATATATTGGCGACCAAATTGAGTTTTCTGGGGATCGATCCGGAAACGGTGCGCACCCACTCGCTGACAATGGTCAACTCGCTCGGTTCGCTGGGATTGGTCTTTTTGATGACGCTGGCGGGGTTGGAAGCTGATTTCAAACTTATCAACTCCGTGCGTAAACCAACGGCATATTTGAGTGTAATGACCTTTCTGATGCCGGCACTGGCCGGTTTTGCGGTCTACTTTCACTTTGTACCGGACGATCTGCCGGGGCAGCTGCTTTATGCCAGTTTGTTTGCGTCTCACTCGGTGGGGATCGTGTTTCCGGTCATCCGCGAACTGAAGCTGGCCAAAACCCGCTTTGGTGCGGCGGTGCTGATTTCGACTGTTATTACCGATATCGGCAGTATCATCCTGCTGGCGGTCAGCGTGCAGATCAAGCGTATGCAAAGCATGGGAGAAGCGGGATCGATCAAAAGTCTTTCGATCTTTGACTACATCAATCAGGCTGTTTTCGGCAACTGGTTTCTGCCGGCGTTTCTCTTTGTTGCCCTGCTCTACATGGCGTTGGCTTATCTTTGCGTAAATAAACTCGGCAACCGGGCGGCCAAACTTATCGGCAACGACGAAGATGCGTTGGTAACGTTCTTTTTGTTCGTGATCATGATCACAGTGCTGGCCGGAGAACTTTTGGGGATCAACCTGGTGGTAGGAGCGTTTATTGCCGGCTTGGGCCTCTCCAAAGTGGTCAAAAGCATGGGTTCGGCGGCAATTTTCACCAAGCTGGAAGGTATCGGGTACAGCTTGCTGGTGCCGTTCCTCTTCCTCTCGATCGGGATGAAGACCAATTTCAAAATATTATTTCAATCCACGGACAATATCTCGATCATTCTCTGGACGGTAACCGGGCTGATCGGCAGCAAGGTGCTGTCGGGTTTGCTGGCTATGAAGTTTTCGGGATTCAGCACCGGCAAAGGTTTGTGCGCCGGTCTGATGACTGTTCCGCAGCTGTCGGCCACGCTGGCGGCGGCGGCGATCGGGAAAGATTTGGGGATGCTCTCGGATAACTTCTTTAATGCCATTATTGTGCTTTCGATCGTTACTACGCTGCCGGTACCCAATCTGGTACGCTTTATCATCGAAAAGTTCAAGCTGAACTTTTCCGACACCGGTTCGGACGAAGCGGCCTACCTGGTGCCCGAAAGTACCGATCAGGACGAACTTATCTGATATAACCACCGATTTACCGGCTCCGGTTGTACGAGTTGCAGCCGGAGTTTTTTATTCAAACTGCCGGAAAAAAAGCGCGCAAAAAAGCAGTCCGGCAACCGGCAAAAAAAAGTAAAAAAAAATCTCGATTTTTTCAGTTAACCGGATTGAAAAATCCATAAAAGATATTACTTTACTCAATCGCATTTTTTTATGGATTTTTTACGGTCAATGGAGTCAACATGTTTTACTATCTGTCCAATTTCAGCAATCACCCGGATTGGGGATTTTTGCGTCTGTTCAATTATGTTAGTTTCCGCGCCGGATGCGCCGGGGTAATGTCGCTGCTGATCGTAATATTGCTGGGGCCGGCAACCGTACGGATGCTGAAAAAATTCCGGGCCACTGCACCAAGCCGTTACGGCGGGGTGCAGATCCTTGAAGAGTTTATCAATGAGCAAAAAAATAAAACACCCAGCATGGGCGGTGTACTTATCCTCTTCGGCATCGTGGTATCGGCGCTGTTGTGGATGAAGCCGACCGAACTTATGTGGATCCTGACCGGATCGACGGTGCTGCTGGGGCTGCTGGGTTTTGCCGATGACTTTGCCAAAGTAGCGTACCGCAATAAAGACGGCATTTCCGGCAAACTCAAGCTGCTGGGGCAGTTTATGGTGGCCGGAGCGGCGGTGATCTGGTTATTTTATATTCCGGAATTCAAACCATATATGAGCCAGCTTTATCTGCCGTTTTTCAATGCGCCGGTAGCGGTGGGCGTTTGGGTGTCGGCTTTTGCGATTCTGGCGATCGTCGGAGCCAGCAACGCGGTAAACCTGACCGACGGCAAAGACGGTCTGTCTTCCGGTTGTATGATTTTTGCCACGATCGCCTACGCTGTGATCGCTTATTTGAGCGGCCACCGTATTTTTGCGGATTATCTGTTGATTCCGTTTATTCCCGGCGCCAGCGAAGCGGTGGTTTTTGCAGCGGCAGTGATCGGGGCCTGTATCGGATTTTTGTGGCACAACTGCTACCCGGCCAGCATGTTCATGGGCGATACCGGCAGTCTGGCACTGGGTGGGATCATCGGTTTGCTGGCGGTGCTGGTGCGGCAGGAGTTCCTGCTCTTTCTGGTCGGCGGGGTGTTTGTTATGGAAATTGTTTCGGTAATGATCCAGGTGATGTCTGTCAAACTTACCGGCAAGCGGGTCTTTCTCTGCACCCCGATCCATCACCATTTTGAAAAAATGGGCTGGACCGAAACCCAGATCGTTATCCGGTTCTGGATCCTCGCCGGCATCTTTGCCCTGCTGGCGCTGGGGACGCTGAAATTGCGCTGATCAACGGTGTTTACTGAAAGGAATCTGGTTATGAGCAAAGAAAATATCGCTAAACTCTATGCTTTGCTGGAGCAAGATCCGGTCTTGCGCGAAAAAGCCCTCTCGTTCCAAAAACTCTACAGCGATCAAAGTCAGGTCATAGATGCTTTTATGGCATTTGCGGCCGATTTGGGCTATGATTTTACATTTGAAGAGTTTATGGAGTATATGTATACTCACGCCGAAGAAGTTAAATAAGCGTATCCGCGCGGTATTGCAGCGGCACGATCTTACTTAATTCGACCCGGTCGGCCGGAGCGCTTACTGCTATATAGTTATCGCTCCAGCCATGCGCAATGCCGTTGCGGTCAACGGTTTCAAAAATAACATCCAGCGTTTGACCATCCATCGACCGCTGAAAATCATCTTTCATCATGCGCCCCAGCGCTTCAAGACGGCTGTGGCGCTCTTTTTTGACCGCTTCGTGTACTTGACCGGGCATGGTGGCCGCCGGAGTGCCTGACCGCTTGGAATAACTGAACACATGCAGATTGGCAAACTGCATGTGTTTGATAAACTCAAAACTTGCTTCAAACTCTGCATCGCTCTCGCCGGGGAATCCGGCAATTACATCGCTGCCCAAATGTATGCCGGGAATCAGTTTACGGGCAGTTTTCACAAAACAGGCAAAATCGTCGACCGTGTAGTGGCGGTTCATCCGCTGCAGCACACTGTCGCAACCGTGCTGCAGTGCCAGGTGCAGAAAACGGCACACTTTGCGGGGGTATTTGGCCATAGTTTCCAGCAAAACAAGATTATCCAGCGCCGGTTCGGTGGAACTTAAACGCAGCCGCCAATCGCCGGGAACAGTTTCGCACAAAGTTTCAATGACCCGGCAAAGGTCTTTGCCTTGATCGAGGTAGTTGCAAGTATTCACTCCGGTAATGATGATTTCAGGCGCGCCGGAAGCGATCGCCTGCCGGCAATCGTTGATCACTTCGTCAAAATCCCGCGAGCGGGATGGTCCCCGGGTGTATGGCACGATGCAATAACTGCAAAAATTGTCGCAGCCTTCCTGAATCTTGATAAAGGCACGCGTCCGGTGCGGAAAAAGGCCATGCGCTTTTTCGGCAAAATTCGCCACCGGGACTTCGCGGCTGCGGATCAACTCCGGAACAACACCGGTTTTTAAGATCTCGCTTAAACAGCGTTTTTGTGTGTTGCCCAACGTCAGATATTTTTCTCCGGCCAAATTTACATCGTTGATTTCGGCGGCGCATCCGGTAAAAACCATCCGGGCTGCCGGATAAAGTTTCTGTAATTTCCGGGCCGCCTGACGGCTTTTGGCCGCCGCAGCAGCGGTAACAGCGCAACTGTTGATGATTATCAACTCCGGAGCAGCAGAGTCTGTATCGCTCTGCACAAAAAATCCGAGCTGCTGCAAACGGCAGGTCATCAGCGCCGTATCGGCCTGATTCAGCCGGCAGCCCAGCGTAACGATCCGCGCCGGGCGCAAGTTTTTCAATTCACCGGACTTGTCCATTGCCGCGCACGATATATTTATAAGTTACCAATTCATCCACGCCCATCGGGCCGCGGGCATGAAGTTTATCGGTGGAAATACCGATTTCCGCGCCCATACCGAACTCACCGCCATCGGTAAAACGGGTGGAGGCGTTGGCGTAAACCACCGCAGAATCGACTCCATTGAGGAACGTTTCCACGGCGGCAGCATCTTCAGCTGAAATCATTTCGCTGTGATGCGAACCGTAAAAATTGATATGTTCGACCGCCGCTGTTACACCATCCACGACCTTGGCCGAGATCCGCAGATCCAGATATTCATTGAACAGCTGTTCTTCGGCCAGCACTTCCGCATCCGGAGCGTATTTGCGGAACTCTTCATCGCCGAAAACGGTTACTTTGTTTTCGCATAAAGTCTTGAACACGGCCGGCACCAGCACATCTGCCGCCGCACGGTCGATCAACACGGTTTCCAGCGCATTGCACACGCCGGGGCGCTGGCATTTGCCGTTGATCAAGATCTTGAGCGCCGACTCAAGATCGCAGGATTTATCCAAATATGCGTGGCAGACCCCCTTGTAATGTTTGATCACCGGCATGGTTGCGCCGGCCACTACCGTGCGGATCAAACCTTCGCCGCCGCGCGGAATTATCACGCTCAAGTATTTATCCATTTTCAGCATGATCTGCACGGCTTCGCGTTCCGTCCACGGCACGATCTGCACAGCTCCGGCGATCAAACCGGCAGCCTGACCGCCCCGGTCAAGTGCCGCGGCCAGAGCAATATTGGAGTTGAACGCCTCTTTTCCGCCGCGCAAAATCACCGCGTTACCGGCCTTAAGACAGATTCCGGCCGCATCCACAGTAACATTGGGTCGCGCCTCATAGATAATACCGATCACGCCCAACGGCACCGTTACTTTGTTGATAACCAATCCGTTGGGGCGGGTGAACGAACTTATGACTTTACCGGCCGGATCGCTTTGCTGCGCCACGGTACGCAAGCCATCAGCCATAGTCTTGATGCGGCCTTCGTCCAAACGCAGCCGATCTTGCATGGCAGAAGAAAGATCATTGGCCACGGCATTGTTCATATCTGCAGCATTGGCTTGCAATATCTCCGGCATGGCGGCTTCCACCGCATCGGCCATACTGTTAAGCATTTTTACTTTGGCATCGGCCGAAAGCAGGGCCAATTCGCGGGCGGCGCGTAACGCTTTTTCGCCCATCAGTTCCAACTGTTGAGCCATATATTCAGCAGTAATATTTTCCATAACAGCAACCTCCTTTAAGGATTTGATTGATTTGATTAATCTTCAAAAAAACTGTTGCCCGGCAGAAACTCATCCACCAGCTTCCGCAATGATGCGCTGTCGCCCATTACCAGCAAGCCATCGTGCAGCTGCAGTCTGGTATTGCCGTCCGGCATCAGAAAGGACTGATTGCGCCGGATCAGCATGATCCGCAAGCCGGGCGGCAGATTGAGTTCAGCCAACGTCCGGTCGATGCACGCTGAATTTTTGTTGACATCGAATTCATGCATCGAACTGGTCATTACGCCGGTTTCTTCCAACTCCAGCGGCATACGGTTTTTGTCTTTAAACGGCTGATCGAGTTTGAGCAATCTGGCCAGTATCATCAACGTCCGCCCCTGAATTATTACCGAAGCGATCACCATGCAGAAAACTACATTGAACAACATGCCGGCATTTTCGCCCACTGCCTGATCGCCGTACAAGTGCGCTGCCAGCGGGAATGTAGCCAGCACGATCGGCGCGGCGCCACGCAAACCTACCCACGAAATCAAAACCCGCTCGCGCATGGTAAACCGGCTGCGACTCAAACACAAAAACACTGCCAGCGGCCGCGCCAGCAACATCAAAACCGCCGCCAGCAGCAATCCGCGGAACCAGACTGAATATATGAATCCGCGTTCCGGGATCTGCGTCAGATCGCCGATGGTAACGAGCATCCCCAACACTGTAAACATAGTTACTTGCATCAGCCAGGCCAAACCGTTGTTGAACCGCAGCTGACTGCGTTTGTAATTGAACCGCAGATTGCCCATCGTCAAACCGGAAATATAAACAGCCATAAACCCATTACCGTAAAGACATTCTGTAGCACCGTAAGAGAGCAGCACGATCGCCACCCCCAATACAAAATACAGACCTTCGTAATCCAGTTTGACTTTATTGAAGAGCCAGCATCCAATCCGCCCGATGCAATAACCGCAGGCAATACCGATCGACATCTTAAGCGGAAACTGCACCAGCAGCATCCACAGCGGAGTACTTTCCGGATCAGCTATATAGCTTACCATAAACAGCGTCAGCAGTGCCGCCATCGGGTCGTTGCTGCCGGACTCGAATTCCAGCACCGGCGCCAGATTGCCTTTCAAACTGACACTTTTGCTGCGCAGGATCGAAAACACAGCCGCAGCGTCAGTACTCGATACCACCGCACCGAGCATAAAACTCCACCCCCACGACCAGCCGAGAATAAAATGCACAGCTCCGGCCAGCAGCGCAGCAGTAACAAACACCCCCAAAGTGGAAAGCAGCATACCGGGCATAAAAATCTTTTTTATGCTGCGGAACTCGGTTTCCAAACCGCCGGAGAAAAGGATAAACGCCATGGCGACCGTCCCGATGTTGTTGGCAAAGGCCACCGCCGGATCAGCATTGATCCCGAATTCCAATCCCCGGTGAGATCCGATCAGCATCCCGGCACACAAAAAGAGCAGCAGCACCGGCATATTCAGCCGGGATGACAAACGGCTGGAAAAAACCCCGAACAGCAACAGCATTGCCACCAGGGTAATCGGATATGCAGATGACCACTCCATGAAAAAACTCCAACTGCCCAATTAAAAACATACAAAAAAAATCATTTGGGTAAGATAGCACTTCAAACGTTCTTTTTCAAGTACAAATGATATAATATTTGACTGTTTTCTCCTCAAAATGATAAAAGTGGGTGTTGCAAAACTCTGAATAGTTTTGCAACACTTTTTTTGTAGTAATTAAGCTCAAATATGTAACATATCCGGTTATTCTGCGTTATATTTTTGCATTTTCTCATAAATTTGCTTTGAGGGGCA
>SUWA01000052.1 GCA_015061695.1 Lentisphaerota bacterium | reverse complement strand
ATCTGATCTTTCCTTTATTTTTTTGTTTGGTTACTAAAAAATAAAGGTCAGATGCACTTTTGTCAAACAACTCGTCCCATCACAAAATTTGGGACATTAACCTTTTCTTAAGGAATATTATATTACAAAAGCACTCCGCACTCAATCGAAAAAGTATTGATTTTTTTTAAAATATTCTCTTTCTTGTTATCAATGTACTGATTTTGCAATCCGGCCATTGACTGGCAATTTTATCACCTCTTATTCCCAATCCGCCGAGTTCCAGTGCAGCAGACGCAGATCCGCCGCTTTGGCCGTGGTGGCAATCACCCGGCTTTCGCCTTCCGCCAGGTCAAAGAAGTTGTCCGAAAAATCAATTATCTTGTGTGGTTCTTTGCTTGCCAGATGTGCCATGCGCATATAACCTCTGGTGGCAGTAACGCGCACCTGTCCCGGAGCAACATCTTCGATGATGCCTTCGGTTTCCGGCCACTCTATCCCCAGCCATGTACCCGGGAAACAGCGGGCAATATCAAAAGATTCCACACTGATAAAGTAGTGATCGCCACTTTCGCGCTCATCTTTATCCAGCGCACAGACATCCAGCAGAGTGAAGGCGTTGGCTGCCGCAACAGTTTCGCCGCTCCGGACCCATTTGATCTGCCCCGACAAAGAGGTCAGACCGTAAGTATATTTTATATTGCGCGCTTCAAAGTTGCAGTTGTCAAAACCGAATCTGACCTCGCCTTTCAGGGCAATAACTACCGGTATTTGCGTGGCGCAGTAGCGTTTGGCCATATAATAAGCCGGCTTGCGTTCGCCATAGTAATTGATCAGCGACCAGCTGCCGGTGGGCCAGCAGTCGTTGTACATCCAGATCATCGTACCGCCGCAGTCGGGCCGGTTGGCACGGAAATGCTCGTATTCGCAGCGCACCAGTTCCAGATGCGACACCTGAACATTTTTGATAAAATCCTCAAAACTGTTGATCGGCCCGATGATCTTCTGCGCCACATCCGTCTGACGTTTCCACAACGCTTCGCCGTGGCCGCGATTGATGTGAGCTTCCCAGAGTGCTTCGTTTTCCGGCGGCCACGCCACCGGATCGCTCAAACCGAGAAACTCTTTGGTACGGTAAGCTGTATCCGGCCCCTGATGCGCAAATTCGGAGTCAAAACTGCATATCACACTGAAATGATCGCGGAACTGCTGCGGATTCTGGCGCAGATAAAAACTGCTGGTAAAGTGGCAAGTTCCACTCTGCGGCAGGTTACCGCAGTCACCATGCGAGTGCGGACTCGACTCGATATAAGGCACATCGTTGCCCATCTGACTGGTCATGCCGCGCAGCAGCATGCCGTAGAGTTCCGGGTCATCATGGAACTGCCAGATACCGCTGCCGGTGTAGTCGCCGAAGTCCGCCTGCACCATATTGGCCAGCCGGCCGCAACCGGGATACGCCCACGAAAAGACGTCTTCGTTGATACCGCACCAATGGCAGATGCACGGGTGCAGACGCAAACGCTTGAGCTGATATTCGGCTTCGAGTTTTATTTCTTCGCGCAATACACCCAGCGGGTAAGCGTTGCTGGCAAACATAAAGTCCTGCCAGACCATGATGCCGTATTCGTCGCACAGATCGTAAAAAAGTTCCGGTTCATAAATACCGCCGCCCCAGACACGGATCATGTTGAAGTTGGCATTTTTGGCCTCCGAAAGCAGCCGGCGGTACTGCGCTTCGGTCGCCACGGCCGGCCACAGCTCCACAGGTATCCAGTTGCCGCCGCGGACGAACACCCGCTGCCCGTTGAGTTCGATTTCGTAAGAAAATCCGGGGCCGGATTCTTTGCGGAAAGGTTTTTCCACCACCCGAACCGTGCGGAAACCCAACCGGCCGGTAAAACTGTCTGCCACCTCGCCATTGACCACCAGTTCCACAGAGTAATTGTAAAGCGCCGCTTCGCCGGTGCCGTTGCTCTGCCAATATTTGGCATTGGGTACAAAAAGCGTGGTAAACACCCGGTGCTGGGAAAATTGATCTTTTTCTTCGACCATTGCCAAAGATATCATATTCAGATTGCTCGAAAGCGTTTCTTTAATATCCGCGCCATGCCCCCACACGCGCAATCTGATTTCGTAACCGAGCTTGCGGGCCAACCGGCTCGATTCGATAAAGAAGTCCACCCGGCCCAGCTCCGGCGTACGGTAATTCACATTGACCAGCTTGAGCGCATTGTCGCACTCCAGCTTGACTTGTCCGGAAAGTCCGATCGAAGGCACCGCCACCGACCAGTCCCAGCCGTAGTTGAAAGGCGGTGTGCGCAGAAAAGTCCGTTCGTTGCCCCAGCCGAAAGCATCACGCCGGGGTTGGCCCAGAGTTTTTTCGATCGCTTCGATGCGAACTTCCAGCACGTTGTTTTTATCCAGCAATTTACTGCCGACTTCAAACCGGTGGGGCCGGTGGGCGTTGCGTGCCTCGCCGAGCTTTTCGTTATTAAGAAAGATCTCTGCGGCACCGGTGATGCCTTCAAAAATCAATTCAGCATTTTCCTCAAATTCCGGCTTGTCAAAGCATTTGCGGTAAGTCCACGCTTTGCTGCTGTTGGGGAAGTATTCCCGGAACTGCACACCGATATGCGGATCGGGCAAATCGCCGTATTTGAACAAGGCATGATTGACATCGCCTGGTACATCAATAGCCCTGAAGTTGTTGAGCGCGGCATCCGCAAACTGCCAATCTGCGGAGAGAGAATAAATTTTCATAAGTTGACTTCCTATTCTTATTTTTTTATTTTTCTTCTACAGCAAAGACTTTGCTGTCAAAAGCATTCATATTTATTTCAACTTTACCGCTGCTGCCATCGATAACTTCGCCGGTAAAAATTTCGCGCAGATAACACGGTTTGCGCAAGGTAATGACCTTGCGTCCGGCCGAAGCGCTGTGCAGAGAGAGTATACCGCAGCCGATTTCCAGATTATCGCCGGGCGCCATATAAATATGTACCCCCGCGCGGCGGGCGGTCTGCTGGACAAAATCGGCATCCAGCAGCGCTGCACCGTAAAAAGTTACGTTAGCCTTGCTCGCCGCGGCCACACCTTTTTTATCGCTGTAGCCGGCCAGAACCGATGCCGCCGGATCGTTCACCGCAAAACGGGGTTCAAACTTGTACTCGCCGCCCACCGGGGCATTGTTCCAGTTCAGCTGCAAAGCGCCGGCCGGGGCCACGGTCAGCTCCATACCCAGCAATTCTGACATATTCCGGTAATCAAATCCCTCCTGCCCGATAAAGCCGCTGCCATAGACCGAAAGAATATGATTGCCTGATTTTCCTGCATTGGCAAAGGTTTGACGCAGCTGCGGAGTATTTTCAAAGCAGTTGAGCAAGATAAGCAATTTGTATTTTTTGGCAGCTTCCGGAGCATCTTCCAACAGAATGTAATCCACCGGGCAGCCGATCTGCCCCAAAACGATCCGCTGGAAATAAAGCAGTTCGCCGGTCAGCAGCATCACATTGTGTTCCGGACTCATCAGATCGCCGTTTTTGTCGTATTTGTACATCCAGGGGAAAAAGCTCTTGCCGCGCTGCAAACTGGATGCCAGATACTTGGCTGACTGTTCGTCGATAACTACAGCTACTTCGCTTACCCGCGGAAGATTGCTTTCCATGACCTTCTGACCGGCCGCCACTGCTTTGAGCATATCCTGCCGGATCGCCGGATCGCTCAAGTCATTGCCGCCGACCAGCGGCAGATGGTTGAGCGGCATCTTGCGGGCCAGCTGCATACCGATATTGCGGCGCAAAACACTGCGCGTCTGATCGGGATTCAGCGAGTGGCAGAACCCATCGTAAGCTGTACAGTGAGTACGCGTATCATCTTCCAGCATGGAAAATTTTCCGTGCATGGCCGCCGAAGCAAAGGGCTTCATATCCGAATTGGGATTTCCCACGGTGCGGGTTCCGTAAGATTGCGGCGACAGCAGAAAATCTATATCCGGCGACTGCAGAAGTTTATAAAGTGCGTTATGTCCGCCGCCATTCATGCAATAACCCAGATTGCCGTATTCCATAAGGTAGCCGTAATAAGCGCCGACCAACTTGCGGTTGCCGCAGGCTTTTTTGGCGGCAGCGGCGATTTCGACAATGCAATCGGCAATGCTTGCAGAATAAAATTCATCGTAGAGTATGCTCATACGGTCGCGCACCGGATCGCGGAAAAGCGAACTCGTTTCGGCCGTGCGTTTGCGCTCGTCAGAATCGGGGATCCCGGCTGAACTGACCGCATATTTCTGCTCAACATATTTGGCAAATTCCCGTTGGGCGGTAGCGCTGTAATCGGCCAGCTGACTGGTATGCGAGTTCCACCCCTGCCATTCGCAGGAAATTCCGCCCATGAGATTATATACTGCGATCTTACTGCCGAAATTAGCCTCGCAATGTTCAATGAATGCGCTCACGGCCCTGGCCGCATCGCGCCGCACATCCGGGTCGGAGAACGAAACGGTGGCCGTGTAGTAACGCATGATCGAGCCATTTGCCTGCCGCGAAATTCGCTCCGGGTAAACCCGTTCATACCACGTTCCCGGGTGGCACCAGAGATACACGGCCAGCATCGAGTCCGGATAATCTTTGATCATCTTGCAGATCTGCCGGTCGATTTCGGTAAAATCATACTGCTCGGGGCCGATCCACCAGATCTGCCGCAGGCCGCCGGCCCGGAACGCTACTATATTGAAAGGCGATTTTTCGCCTTCCATGCCGGTCGGCACAGTGGTATTGTTGACCGTAAGGATATTAAAGTAAAACGGCTTGCCGTTCAGTTCCGCCACCGGCCCATTGGCCGTCTGAACAGATTTGAGGGTAAAGTTCTTGCCCGGATACGGACGGGCGTTAAAAACAAATCTCCGGCCGGTGATGCTGCTGTTATCGCAATTATAGATCCCCAGAGTAAGCGGCACGTCGATTTTACCGCCGTATTCGGGCAGATCGAAGTTGCCGAAATCCACTTCCACACATTTATCGTCGATTTTTTTGACTTTCAAATCCTGCGCTGAACCGCTGCGGTAAGCGATCAAACTGCCGTCCTGACGGTTCAGATGAGCAAAAAAGACCTCTTTGCCGGTCAACACAAAATCGGTTTTGAAACGGGCCTTGACACTGCGGCCTCCGGTCGTCAGTTCTTCGAGCAGCACTTTGCCCGCTGCCGGGCGCAAATTCCGGTAGGTAGGCACCGCCGCTGTCCACGGCGTATTGGGCGGCCCGGGGAAGAGTTCCACCGGTGCAAATTCCCGTCCGGGAACAAAATCACTCCGGAACCAGTCAGCCGGAACTTTGCCCACTGCTCCCAGAGTTCCGGCGGTGGTAACATTGATAAACCCATTATTCTGCAGCACGATAGAGAGATCAAACATCGCCCCGCCGATCGCGCCGTCATTAAAATACTCCACCGCCAGCACATTTTTGCCCGGTTTGAGCAATTTGCTTACGTCCACACAATCGCTGCGCTGCCACGAACTCTGCCAGCGGTGGCTGATTTTCTGACCATTGATATAGAGTGCCGTCATGCGGTCATCGACCACTGATTGAAAGATCGCCTGTTTGACCGCGACTTCCGGCAACTGGAACTCACGGCGTAAAAAAACCGCGCCACGCGCGGTTTTACGGCCGGCAGGTGCAGCCATTTGCGATTCAAAAAAAGGTTGTTTATTGTCCCAGACTGCCACCCGCAGCACTTTGGGATTATGCCCCAGAGCCACCGGCACATGCGATGGCACGCCTTTTTTTTTCAAACCGTTGCGCCATGCGCCCTCGCGGGAAACTTCCGGCTTGATCTCTTTGACCACAAATTCGCCGCTCTTTTCTTCCGCAAAGTCAATACGCAGTTTGGTGATCGTACCGTTATCGAACCAGAATTTGCGGCCGCCGGCGGTATTGTTGGGGTTGATCTTGATCGTATGCCACTGGCCGTCGGCAACGACCACACCGCCGTAGATCTTTTTGCGTTCGTCAAATTTAGGATCTTTATCGGTGGCAAAAAATACCCGCATGGTGGCTTTGCCTTTGGGATAGCCGGTAGCTTTATAGGTAACAACCAGTACCGGGCAGCTGGCCGGATCGATATTCAGATTATTGTTGACCATATTGGCATGTGTGCCTTTGATCGTCAGTTTCAAACCTTCGGGAGTTACCGTACCGGTAGCGTTGCGGTAAGAATCCCACCCCTGAACGCCATAAGCAAAACTGTAGACCGGGCATTTTCCGGCCGGAATATTTTCCACCAGTTTGATGCTTTTGACCGTAAATTCGCCGGCGGCTTTTTCCATAAAATCCAGCCGCAGTGCGGTAATGGTTTTGGCGGTGCGCCATTTGGCGTTACCGGCAAGGTTGATCTTGAATGTGTGCCAGTTGCCATCCGGGATCAAACCGCGAAAGATGATTTTTTTATTTTCAGCCAGTTTGGGTTCGCTGTCGGTGGCAAAAAACAGCCGGCTGTGATCTTTGCCGTCACAACCGGTGAGTTTGTATTCAATGAGCATATATCTGGCAGTGGCGGCGTCGATCTGACAGTTATTTATCCCGATATTCGGGTGAGTACCGTTAACGGTCAGCTTCAACCCTTCATTTGTACCTTCGACACTGACGTTGCGCCGTTGGCTCCAACCGGCATTGCCTTTGGCAAATTCATAGACTGTATCCGCCACCGCGCTGCAAGTCAACAGCAATGACATCAACCCGAAACAAAAAGTCCGTTTTTTCATGTTGCATACCCTTTGGATTGGTTATTTTACCTTATCAGCAAACTTTCCGATATAAAAATATACAGTAACAGGCTGTTTTATACTGTAACAACAGTATCTTTTTATATAACAGAAGGCTCTTTTTGTTATCTTCACGGAGCGTATGCAAGCGCCCACTGTCTGATATCTCTTTATTTAACTATAACCGATTCAAGAGGGAATACAACTGAAAAATGTTCGTTTTCTTTTAAAAAAATCTCTTTTTAACTTTTTTTATGTTTTTTCAGGCTTTTTTTGCGGCGGAACATAGTTTTTATCGCCGCCATAGCGTTTCCACCGGCAATAAACCACGATCAGCAATACATTGGCTATGATCGTAAAGAAAAAATCCCAGACAAAAATATATCTGTAGCCGAAGTGATCGATAAATGCTCCGCCGCCGGCATTGGCCAGAATCATAGTAACTGCACTTATCATGGCCGCCGCCGAGCAGAACTGACCGTATTTTTCGGCCGGATACAGCTTTATGGTCATCGGCAGATTGCTGGCGTTCTGCAATATGTAGGTAGCTGAAATCGCAAACGACACCACATAAAAACTCTTGTAATCATAGCACCAGAAAAACCCGAACACATTAGCCAGCACGATCAAAAATCCCCCCGCAATGAATACCCGCAGCGGATGGAATTTATCCACCAGATATCCCAGCGGTATGTAGGCAAACATCATTACCAAGCTGGTTTCGGCCATGATCTTGCCAAACTCGCCGGCCGTCAGATTCAAGTCATGTTGGGCAAAAAGCAAGTTGAACATGATCCGGCAGCTGTTGCTGGTGGTATTGATCGCCAGCGCCACAAACAAAATCAGATAATATGGTATGCTGAAACACTCTCTGAAATATTTACCCACCATGGCCCAATGTCCCGATGAGGCCGTTTTTTCCGGCGGCGGATATTGCCCTTCTTTGACCTTTATGCACATAGTGCCGAAGCCGAACAGATAGATCAGTGCCACCACCGTAAAGATCCACGGGATCAGCTCCCGCCGGTCGGCCATCGGCAGGATCCAGCGGTTGAAAACGATCCCCGCCCCCATGCCGACAAAGCGGAACAACGCCAGAAAACGTCCGATCAATCCGGACGGCACTACATCGGCAAAAATATAGTAGAGTACCGAAATCACAAACATATTGAACAACTGAAATCCCACCGAAAAAAATGCGATCAGCCCAATGATGACTCCGGCCGGATCACCGTTGGGCCCCCACGCACAATTATAGAGCCAGCTGCCGATAACGTCGCTCCACCCCAGCAAGATCAGAAACATCACCACAAATGGCGCCGAAAACAACAAATACGGCCGCCGCCGTCCCCATTTGCTCCGGGTCCGGTCGCTGGCGGTGCTGATGATCGGATTAAGCACAAAATTCAATGCCGACGGCACACTGCCGATCAGAAGTCCGATCGTAAGATTGCTGGCATTATGCTGTTTGAGCACCAGCGGCAGCAGGGTAGGAATGAGTGTTTCCATCAATGTGTAGCAAAAATCGCCCCACAGCATCCAGATGAATAAGTAGACCAGCGTCTTGTTGGTATATTGAAGCGTACCGCATTGCCAGATCGCGCCGGATGATGTTTTTTCTTTATTCATAAAATGCGTTTCCTTGCGCTTCAGTATTCAATTTCCAGCAGCCAGGTTTCAGCACCGGAACTTTTGAGGATCACTTCAGATGTATCAACGCCCAGCGTTTGGCTGCGGTAAAGCTCGCGCACTTGTTTGCAGCGCTTCGGCAGTTTGAGTTCGATCGCGCCGCCCCGGCCGGTATGCACCATAAGCCATCTGCCGTTACCGGCCACTACGGCCTCGCCCGGAGCAGTGTAGCAATGTACATTTCCGCGGTGCAGGATCGCAGCCCACACATGTTCATCCATTATCGGCATACCGGCCAGCATAGTCATCGATCCCTGCTTGAGATTTTTACTGACGATCGCGGCCTGACGGCCATGACTTGTGTAATAAGCCCAGACTTCGGCGGAACGGTCAACACTGCAGATGCGGGGATTTTCGGAGACAACTTTTTTATTGCTGACCGAACTCATGGTAACACCGTTGCCCAAGCTGACGCTCCAAGGGTGTTTTCCGGCCTCGGCTTTGGCTTTGATCCCAATCAGATCGCTCATTGCCGATTCGGAAAAACCATCTTCTGTAACCCAGCCGGATGCGTATGACCACACCGCCAGTACACCGGGACGGCGGACTTTGCGGATCAATTGTTTGCGTTCATCAGCCGCAGGGGTAAAAATATTGAGCAATATAACTACTTTGTAGTTGTGCGAACTGTTCAGAAAATCTTTCAGACTCAACACATCAAATGGCGCTCCGGCCCGGTAGAGTGCGTGCATGGGTTTATCCACAATACTTTCTATAACCGGCCGTTGTTCCAAACCGTTGGGATAACCGTGTTTGTACATTTCATCAGCCGAAACGACCACCGCTATTTCGCAAAAACTTTTTTTCTCCGGAGCGTTAACCAGATAATGCCAGATGCGCAAACCGTCGTACCAGCTTTTATAGATCATCGGGTGATTGAACCAGCTGTCAAAACCCCGCCGGGCATCAAATTCAAGAAACTGCGCACCGGCACCGTTGAGGTAACTTATGGCAATATCGCGCCGGAAAACGGCCTGCGAGTCTTCCGGAGTCGTGCCCACCCGGTAAACATCGCGCCCCCGGGTCTTGTGAGTATGTACATCGACTTCGCTGATCAGAAGTTTTTTGTGTCGTTTAAATATTCCCGGCAGACTCCGCAGCATACCGTCGCCGCCGGCAATACGGCTGGCCACGTTGTAACTGTAAGGCGAAGACAAAAAGTCGATATTGGGCGAAGATAGTACTTTTTCCAGCATCAATGTCTGCCCTTCGGCCGGGTAGCCCATGCAGAAAAAGTACCCGTAATACGCTCCGACCAGCAGCCGGGGATCGGCTTTTTTGACTGCCGCGGCAAAACGCAGCAGCGTATCGGAATTGACCTGTCCGTGGCAATCATAATAGTCCAGCAGTTTACGGTCTTTCCCGGCGGGATCACGGAAAAAGCTCCCCTGCCCGATGCGCTCTGTTTTATCCGGCACAGCGGCAGAGTCCAAAGTAACGCTCGCATCGTGCCACGCTTTTTGCAAGGCGCTGTCGCTCCCGTATTTATCAGCTAAATATTTGCGAAATTCCCTGGTCATGGCCTTGCCGGTATCGGGCATTTCCAGCTTCATACCGTAGTAGTGCCACTCACCGAATACGCCGTAGCCCACGCGCATACCGATCACGCGCTTGTAATAATCCTGCTGCTGCATATATTTTACAGCCGCAGTCAAAAAGTTTTCCATTTCGGCGCGGAACTTTTCGCTGGCCATGGAAGGTGCGCGGAAACGTCCCAGCTGGCCGCCGCGTCCATCGGATGGCCCGTTGGCATAACCGATCAGTTCATCGGGGTTGTTCCGGAGCCACTCGCCTTGCAGATCCAGCCGGAAAGCCACGATTATGGCCGCATTGGGATTCAGCACCAGAATACGTTTTATATCGTTGTCGAGCATACTGAAATCATACTTGCCGGGAGCTACAAAACAGCGGTTGCTGCTGGATATATATTCGATGAATTTGATATTGCTTTTGCCGGCTTTGACTATATCGTCGGCAGTATTGGCGATCCACGGATTAAAGCCGATCACCAGTGTTACGGGCGGCTCCGGCTTGCCGTTCAACTCGATTCCGGCCAGACCGTTGTACCATACGACCTTGCCTTTCCACTCCGGGGCATCTTTGAGAAAATCAATGTTGACCAGCTGGTCGATCCGGGCCTGATAAAAGCGTTTTTCTTCATCATCAAGCATGTAATTTACCACATTGCTGACGCTTTTCCACGGTTCCATAAGTACATCCCCAAGCTCCATAGCCGGCGCCCATGTTGCGGCATCAAATGAGGGAGTCATCCAACCGTCGGAAGCGTTGCCGGAGGCTTTCCAACTTTTCCGGTCGCTGACCAGCGGAATGACTTTTCCGGAAACGAGTTTTATTTCGCCGCGCATGATCATGCCGCCCAACGCGCCGTTGTTATGAGCGATCATTGCCAGCACATTGCGGCCTTTTTTCCACTCGCAAACCGGTTCAAAACGGTGAAATCTTATCTGCATATCCGGTTGTTCAAACCGGGTTTCGGCCAGAGCTTTGCCGTTGAGAAAAACCTCGCCGGTATCGTCCAGCGCGCACATTATCCAACAGGATTCGACCTCTTCGTCCAGCTCGACTTCCATACGGTAATATGCGTTGGCAAAGCCGGCCACCTGCGGAGCCTGGAACCAGAGCCAGCGGGCTCGGGAAATGGGTTTATCAAAGAGTTTGAGATTGGGCGTCATATCGCTTGACGTTACCGGCCAGACATCAGAACCCGGCAGCAGCGGCAGACTTAACAGAGGTATAAGCATCAACAGTAAAATTTTGCGTTGAAACACAGTCATAACATCATCCCTTTCGTGATTTATCCGTATTTTTTTAATATTTTTTTTGAAATCATCTCAAAAAAAACATAATTTGATTTGACATTGCATGATTCTTTCGTATATTAAAATTATAACATTCATCAACTTGATTGTCTAACAAAATAGTATTAAAAATTTTTAAAATAATCTCAAACACACCAGCCATTCATCAGTGCCATGAAACCATTTTCTTACTGCGAATTAGTAACCTATGATTACGCTTTTGAAGCCAGCAGTTTTCCGCTGGCCATCAAGCCGCAATTCAATACCGGTTCCCCCGGCTGGCACCAGCATGAGCGTTTTTATGAGATCGTGCTGATCGTATCCGGCGAAGCAGTGCATATTTACGAAAATAAGCGTTACATTCTCAAGCCGCAGGAGATATTTGTGATCCCGCCGGGCATGTACCACAGTTACGAAAAATGTGCGTTTGACTATTACAATATTCTGGTGGATTTCAGCGAACTGAAGCTGCCGCTGTTTGATCTGCCGCGAACGGAGGGGTTTCAGAACCTTTTTCTGCTGGCTCCGCGCTCGCACCAGAGCAAAAACGGCGAAGCGCTGCGCAATTTTCTGGATGTTGAACAATTTTCGCAAGGCATCAAACTTTTGAAACGTATGTATGATCTGCAGACCCGGCGCAAAGAGGGTTATCAGCTGGCTATGGTTGCGGCTTTCAATTCTTTTCTGCAGCTTATATGCCGGGCCGGAGAGGATCTTGTGCGCAGCGAAAAATCTTCGAACAGCCAACCTCATACCGTCGGCGAACTGGCTATGGCCATGGCCAGATATTGTCAGGATGCCTGGCCGGTGGAAAAAATGTGCAAAGTAAGCCGGATGTCGCGCCCGGTATTGTTCAGAGAGTTCAAAAAATACTACAACACCACTCCGGTCAAATTCCTCAATGACCAGCGTTTGCGCAAAGCAGCCGCGCTGCTGCGCGAGAGCGATATGAATCTGGAAGCGATCGCCACCGCGTGCGGTTTTGCCAACGGCAGTTATTTTTCAACGGTATTCAAAAATTCGTTCAGGATCACTCCGCTGAAATACCGCCGGGACAATGTATTGAAATACCCGGATTTGACCGACATACTGCAATAAACTCAAGTGCGGGCGTGAACAAACAGTCTGCTGCCGGCATTGTCGGGCAATTCTTCGATTCTGGTAGCCTGCCAGCGCAACCGGGCGCCCGGCGGAGGATTGTTGCGCAAGGTTTCCAATTCCTGCGCGGCCTGTTCAGGCGTTTTATAAAAGATCCAGCGGCCGTGATCGGCAATCAGGCGTCGGGCATCGGCGTAAATAGTGGGGATCACCCCGACTGCGCGGGCGGTCAGCAGATCAAATTTTTTCTGATACAAAGGTTTATGGCCCATTTCGCGGGTACGGCCGTTGATAACTTCCAGATTTTTCAGTTCCAAACCAACGGCAGCGCTTTCCACAAATGCGGTTTTTTTGCCGACGGAGTCAATGGCACTGATCTGCCAGTTGGGATAAGCCATGGCCAGCACCAGCGAAGGAAATCCGGCACCGCAGCCGATGTCGCCCACCCGGAGTTTCTGTGTGGTCAGATCCGGAAAAGCCACTCCCAGCATCAGAGAATCGGCCACATGTTTGATCCAGAAACCATCTTCGGAGTCGATCCGGGTCAGGTTGACCTGTTCATTGGCAATGAGCAATATCCGGTAAAGCATCCGGCATTTTTCGATCAACAGTTCAAAGTCTGCGACCTTGGCCCGTTTGGCCAATCCGGCGAGTTTGCTTACCGGATCAAAAACAACATTATCCTGTTTATCCATGATCTCACCCCTGAACTTTCCAGAAAAGCAGAGTGGCAGTCAGCAGAAAAAGTGCCGATATGCCGCACAACCCCACGGCCGTGTAACGCCACAGACTGCGTTTGGCACTCAAGCGCAGATAATCGCGCAAATAGCAGGGTTTGGCGGCAATGACGATACCGATCGAACCCCACACCCAGGCGGGGAATGCCCCGGAAAGCCCCAGATCAAGTTTGCAGTCAAAACTCATATCCAGAAAACTGTATGCGCCCATGACCAGCAGCCCGGCCACCGACCTGGCCACAACATTATCCAGATATTTTACGCACAAAACCAGCGCCGCGGCGGCAAGCACCCACGCCCATTGCGCCAGAAAATCCCACGCCACCACCTGAATTTGCGGCACACACCAGGCCAGCGCAGCGGCCCCCAGCACTCCGCCGGCGATCCGGTTGCGCAAGAACGACTCGAACCGCTCCAGATTTTTTTCGCGGCAAAAGTAAAAACCAACGCTCACTGCCGCAAATGCAACAGCTCCGGCAAGCAGTATGGCTGTTATCAAATATTTTTCCATAAAAAAGCCTTGATACAAGTTATGTTCTTTCTATATTATGTATAATTTAGCATATTGTGAGAGCTTATTCAAACAATTTTGACAAAAAAACGCGCTTTCGACTGGCTAAAACACCAATGTGAGTATAATTTAAGTCATTATGCAAAATAAAACAGATAAAATTTCAATCTGCCATGTCATCACCCGCATGATCGTCGGGGGAGCGCAGGAAAACACCCTTTTCAGCTGCATCGGACAGTTGCGCGCCGGACACCGGGTCGTGCTGGTGACCGGACCGTCGCCGGGGCCGGAAGGAGAACTGTTGAGCCGTATTTCGGTTCCGGAACTGGAAGTGGTGGTCATGGAAGATCTGGTGCGCGAGATCTCGCCGAAACACGACTGGCGCGCTTACCGCAAGCTATCCGGTTATTTCCGCCGGCAGAAGTTCGATGTAGTGCATACTCACAGCTCCAAAGCCGGTTTGATCGGGCGGCTGGCAGCACATAAGGCCAAAGTGCCGTGCATTGTGCATACCGTTCACGGACAGGCTTTTCATGCTTACGAAAAGGCGTGGAAAAATTTCATTTATAAAACCTCCGAGCGCATGGCCGCCAGACGCAGCGACCGCATTTTTGCCGTGGCTCAAGCCATGATCGACCAGTGTGTATCGGCCAAAATCGCGCCGGCAAAAAAATATAAAGTCGTTTACAGCGGCATGGATATGGAATCATTCCTGACAGCTCAACGCGAAAACGCTTTGCGTGAATCTTTGCAAATCCCGTCTGACGCGCCAGTGATCGGCACGCTGGCCCGGCTTTTTGAGCTTAAAGGCTACGAAGATGTCATGCAGGCTTTCCCGCTGGTGCTTAAAGCCGTGCCGCAGGCCCATTTGTTGATCGTCGGCGATGGAATCTTGCGCGAAAAACTGGAAAAAGCGGCTCACGATGGAAAGTTTGCCGACCGGGTGCATTTTGCCGGACTGGTTTCTCCGGATCAGGTGCCGCGCTATCTGACGCAGATGAATGTGTTGTGGCATCTCTCGCTGCGGGAGGGGTTGCCCCGTTCGGTGGTACAGGCGCTGGCTTGCGGTATTCCGGCCTGCGGTTACGCGCTGGATGGCACGCCGGAAGTTATTTTTGACCGGCAGACCGGCTGCTGTGTACCGGCGGGAGATTTCAGAACCATTGCCTCCCGCACGGTGGAACTTTTGCTGGACCCGGATTTGGCCGCCAGTCAGGGCGCAGCCGGACGCAAACTGGTCAAAACCAGATTCGACAAAGACCGCATGGCCGCAATTTTGTTGGATGAATACATTGATATATTAAAAGGAAAGAATTGTTTGTAATATGTTTGCAGATTTTGAACGCATTGCCGCGGTGCTGGAAACACTCCCGGAGCGTAAACTTGCGATCGCCTATTCCGGCGGGGTGGACAGTGTAACGCTGGCCCGATCGGCCGAAATCATCCTGGGTAAAGAAAATATCCTGCTTTTATTTGCCGATTCGATTTTTGCTCCGGCGCGGGAAAAAGCCTTTGCGCTGGAGTGGGCCGAAGCCCGTAAACTCAAGTGCATAAAAGTACCTTTTGCGCCGCTTGAGTTGCCGCAGGTGGCAGCCAACAACCTCGACCGCTGTTATTTCTGCAAAAAAGCACTTTTTACGCTCCTGAAACAAACTGCCGCACAGCACGGCTTCAATACCCTTGCCGATGGCGAAAATCTTGACGATCAGCTTGATTACCGCCCCGGCAGCAAAGCGGCCGATGAACTGGGTGTACGGCATATTTTTGTGGAAGCTGAACTCAATAAAGCTATGATCCGCGACCTGGCGCACGATTTTGCACTGCCCAACTCGCAAGCTCCGGCCTCGGCCTGTCTGGCCTCGCGGGTGCCTTGCAATTGCGCGATCGAACCGGAAAAACTTTTGCAGATAGATCAAGCCGAAAACATACTGCTTGATCTGGGTTTTGCCGGGTCCCGGGTACGCAGTTACGGCGATCTGGCCAAAATCGAAGTAGCTGTGGAAGATATGGAAAAATTCTGGAAACTCCGTAAAGTAGTGCAGGAAAAACTTCTGGCAACCGGATTCCGCCGCATTGCCGTGGATCTGGCCGGGTACAGCCGCGGAGCAGTAAATGGCATTTCCGGAGAGGATTTGCAATAATGAGTAAAGTGATCTTAAAACCCGGCCGCGAAAAATCGCTGCTGAAGCGTCATCCGTGGATCTACAGCGGAGCGATCGGCCGCGTGGAAGGTGCGCCCGTAAATGGCTCAACGGTGGAAGTCTGCGCATCATCCGGCGAGTTTCTGGCCTGGGGCGCACTCTCGCAGGAGTCGCAGCTGGCATTGCGGATCTGGAGCTTTGAGCGCAATGCTGTCATCGACCGGGATTTTTTTGCGGAAAAACTGCGTCAGAGCATGGTTTTGCGCCAACAGCTGAATATTCCGCAGCGGGCTTCCGCATGGCGCTTGTGCGCCTCCGAAGCTGACGGGCTGCCGGGAATAACGATCGATGTATACAACGATTACGCAGTCGTACAGCTGACCAGTGCCGGAGCCGAAGTACACCGCAGCGAACTGGTTCAGGCTCTGTTGGAACTCCACCCGTGGCGCGGTATTTACGAACGCAGCGATGTGCCGGTGCGCAAATACGAAAAACTCCCGGAACGCACCGGCGTGCTGCACGGCGAAATGCCGCCGCCGCGATTGGAAGTACACGAAGATACCCGCAAATTTTATGTGGATATAATCAACGGACACAAAAGCGGTTTTTATTGCGACCAGCGCGAAAGCCGCAGTATGGTTCAACGATTTTCGGCTAACCGGAACGTGTTGAACCTTTTCAGTTATACCGGAGGATTCGGCGTGGCCGCCGCGCTGGGCAACGCCAGAAATGTTATCAATGTGGACAGTTCAGCGCCGGCGCTTGAAATGGCCGCGGCCAACTTTGAACTGAACAAGATTGCGTCGGAACGCTACGAAAATATCACTGCGGATTGTTTTTCGTTCTTGCGCAAATGCCGGGGCGAAAAACGTAAATTTGATCTGATCGTGCTGGATCCGCCCAAACTGGTGGATTCCATGCGCAATATGAATAAGGGCTGCCGGGCCTATAAAGATGCCATGCTGCAGAGTTTTCATCTGCTGCCGCCGGGAGGATTGCTCTTTACCTTCTCCTGTTCCGGATTGGTAACAAGGGAACTCTTTGCCAAGATCGCCGCCGATGCCGCCTGCGATGCAACTTGCGATGCCAGAATCGTAGCCGAACTCGGTCAGGGAGCGGATCACCCGGTCAGCACCGCATTTCCTGAAGCGCGTTATCTCAAAGGCCTGATGATAATGCGGTGTAATTAAGTTTGTCAAGGGGGATAATATGCTGGCTCAAACATTTTCGGCAACTGTCATCGGGATCGATGCCTATGCTGTGGAGGTGGAAGTAAATGCCACCGGCCGGGGCGAAATGGATATGGTTTCCATTGTCGGGCTGGCCGATCAGGCCATCCGCGAAAGCCGCGACCGCATCCATTCTGCTATGCTGGCCAGCGGAATGCCGCCGGCCAAAGGTGCTACTGTGGTCAATCTGGCCCCCGGTGATCTGCGCAAAGAAGGCGCCGGATTCGATCTGGCGATCGCGCTGGGCATGTTGGCCGCCACCGGGCAGATCCCGCGCAATGAACTGGCAGAATGTATGACCATTGGCGAGTTGGCGCTGGATGGCTCTATCCGCCCGGTGCGGGGCGCGCTGCCGATCGCCGCCATGGCCGCCGGCAACGGCAATATCAAAGCCATGCTGGTTCCGGCAGCCAATGCCGAAGAAAGCGCGTTGGCCACCGACGGCCGGATCCCGGTCTACCCGGTGCAGAATCTGCGACAGGCGTGTGATTTCTTCCGGGGGATCAAACCGCCGCCGAAAAACTCCGGCATCCGGGATTATCTGGCGGCCAGAAAAGATGTTTATATGCCGGACTTTGCCGAAGTCAAAGGCCAGCTGGCCGCCCGCCGGGCAATGGAAATTGCGGCCGCCGGCGGACATAATTCGCTGATGATCGGGCCGCCCGGCACCGGTAAAAGCATGATCGCCAAGCGTTTGGCCGGTATATTGCCGCCCATGACGCTGGAAGAAACGCTGGAAACCAGCCGCATCCACAGTGTATTGGGGATGCTTTCGGACGGCGAACCTTTGTTGAACAACCGGCCCTACCGCGCGCCGCACCACACTGTAAGCGATGTGGCTTTGATCGGCGGCGGCAAAAATCCCCGCCCCGGCGAAATCAGTCTGGCACACAACGGGGTGTTGTTTCTGGATGAATTGCCGGAATTCAAACGCAATGTGCTGGAAGTTTTGCGACAACCGCTGGAAAACGGCGAAATAGTCGTTTCTCGTGCCAGCGGCAGTTGTGTTTTTCCGGCACGGTTCATGCTGGCAGCGGCCATGAATCCCTGCCCTTGCGGGCGCGGCTCGGTCGAGTTGGGCTGCCGGTGCAAAAGCGAAGAAAAAAAGCGTTATCAGAAGAAGATCTCCGGGCCGCTGCTCGACCGCATAGATTTGCATGTGGCGGTACTGAACCTGACCGATGAAGAGTTGCTGGCCGCTCCAAGCGGCGAAAGCAGTGCAGTTATCCGCCAGCGGGTGATCGCTGCCCGGGCGATCCAGCAGGAGCGTTTTGCCGCACTGCCTTATAAAATATACAGCAACAGTCAGATGGGACCGCGCGAACTGACGATGTTCTGCACTATCAGTGCTGATTCTGCCATGCTGCTGCGCAGCGCGATCAACAAATTCCGTTTGAGTCCGCGTGCGCACGACCGGATATTGAAAGTAGCACGCACGATCGCCGATTTGGCCGGCAGTCAAACTATCAACAGCGAACATTTGCTTGAAGCGATAACCTATCGGACCATAGACCGTGAAGAATGGGCTTTGTAATCAAATTAAGTATAGAAAAAAATCAACCCAAGGAGTAAAAGATGTCTGATTTCAAATTTTCGTGTCCTTTCTGCGACCGCCACTTGCAAGCAGAACCGGCGTGGGCCGGAATCGTTACTCAATGTCCGGATTGCGGCAATAAGTTAACGATCCCGACTCCGGAAACCGCGGTACTCAAACCTTATGCCGATTCCCCCCAGCCCCTTCCCCCGGCCGCAACAGCTCCGCAAACCTACCCGGTTCCCGGAATCAAACACACCATGCCGGCGGCAGATTCTGCGCCCACTAAAGCCACCGCCCCCATGCCGCAACAGCCGGCAATCGAAAAAGCGGTGGTAAAACCGACTCCGGTTACGCCGCCGCCCGCAGCGCCGGTGGCCGAAGTCAAGCCCGTACCGGTTACGCCGCCCGCGCCGGTGGCTGAAGTCAAGCCCGTGCCGGTTACGCCGCCCGCAGCGCCGGTGGCTGAAGTCAAACCCGAACCGGTTGCCCCGCCCGCGCCGGTAGCCGAAGTCAAGCCCGTGCCGGTTACGCCGCCCGCAGCGCCGG
>SUWA01000051.1 GCA_015061695.1 Lentisphaerota bacterium | reverse complement strand
ACTGCATATTATGTTTTTGAGGATTCATGTTTTACTCCTTTGATTTTGTAACGGAAAGAAAAGGTAGCATGGATCCTCTTTTTTGTCAATTTTTTCATGCAGAAAAATATCCTCATATCCGTAATCCTCCATTTTTTATCACTCATTAAAAAAATCCGCATTTTTTCTGAAATACGGGAGAAAACTTTAACTCTTTTGCGTCCACCATCTCCGGACAACTCTGATCATCGCCGGGATGGTTGAATAAATGGTTGTAAAAATACTGTTGTCCGATGTGGGCTTGACCCTCTTCGGATTTTTTTGTGGGTTGAAAAATGAGGGATCTATATTATTTGACAGATGAAAATCTGGTCAAAATGTTCAAAGATGGCAATGAATGGTGTTTTAATGAAATTTATAACCGCTACTATAGTAAACTCTTAACTTATGCGGTATTCCTGATGAAATCGAGGCAAGATGCCGAAGAAGTTGTTAATACTTCCTTATTTAAGGCATTCAAACATTTAAACAAATTCAGAGAAGAAGCCAGTTTGGCAACATGGTTGTTTCAGATTTTACGGAATCAGACATTCAGTTTGTATCGCCTGAAACGCAGCAGAGGAGTTTTTGTCACCCAAAGTCTGGAAATTACAACTCCGGATAATCCGTCTTTTATAATGGAGATTATGGACTGTAAAAATCTTCCCGAGAATTTTCTCATAAGTCAGGAGATTACAGAGTGTATTATGGCAGCTATAGATGATTTGCCGGAGGCAATGAAAGAAACTGCTTTCTTGTATCTGATTGAAAAACTGCCGCTTGATATCATCGCTAAACACTTGAATTGTCCGACTGGCACGATCAGATCAAGGACTTTCAGAATCAGAAAGCATATCAGCAAATTTCTGGCAGATTTAGAGCAAAGATAGAAAAAGTCCTAATGACAGGGGGCAGGTAAAACTGCTCGCCTGCCAGCTAAAAAAATCTGCAAAATACTTGTAAATTCTGTTTTTACAGCTACTCTATAGAAAAGTTATGGGATGGCTGTGATAGTTTTTTGAGAAATGTCCAAGCCGAAGTAGATTTTTTCCTGATTGGGTGATACATTATTCATGGTTTGTCCTCCTGATTTTTGAAGCGCACTATGCGACTTCGTTGTTCTTGGATTAACATAAATCCGTTTTTATCAAGAGGCAAACCACTTTTTGTTTTCGGCGCAAAAAAATGAGAGACCTCTTGTGTCTCTCATAATATTTTGCTTTATGCCGTGATTTTTGTCCGTCAGCTTTAAAATAAAAATGGCGGCTGGCTTTTTTATCTTCCCCCGCCATTCTGAACGGCATTTTGAGCTTAAAACTTCAGAATTTGGCTGTGAAATGAAATTCTGAAAATCGCTTCACTTTCAATCAGAAAAACTCAGAATCGCTTAAACTACAATATAGATTCCCTCATTAAATAACCCGCCACAGAATTTAATTCTACCAAAAATCTTAATATTTCCAATAAGGCAATTTTATATTCTTTGTTCTTCCTTATATAGTCTCTATGGGTCGCAATTACGCGATGTGAATAAAGTTCAAGATAATATTGTATTTCCTGCAACATATTTTTATCGGATATAGTTGGCTGTTTTCTTATAATATCTCTTAATCAAAAAAGTCCATCCAATTGAAATGGAATTCCAATTTCTGTCAAAAATTTTGCTGCGGAGTAAAATACCTCCGGGAGATACCCTAATTCTTTAATTACTTTTGAGTAAAAAAGTTTTTCTCTTTCCTTTAAAGATTTCCAGCTTCTTTCATCTTTTTTCCAGTATGGGAATGCTAAAAGAAAAGATCTGAGCATTTGACTTTTATCTCTAAAATCAGTGCCGTAGTCATCAATTTTGCGGTGCTGCTGAAAAATCTGAATTTGATAATCTGCTGTTGGGAAATCCAGGCAAGGCAGATATAGTTATTGACCGCAGAGGTTTTGCTATAACTATCTTTTTCGCAGCAAACCAAAAACTGTATATGAAAAGACAGATGAAATGCTGCGACCTTTGATTCAGGCTGTCTTTGCAGAAAGCAAAGAACGGTTCGGGGCAAATAAGATCAGAATAAAATTGGCTGGACAAGGCATAAAAGTTTCTGCTGAACACATCAGGCGTTTAATGAATGAGATGGGGTTGATTGCCAAACAGGCACGACTGCGATGTTTTAACAGTACCAATCGCAAATATATGTATCGGCGTAACCGTGTGCAGCAAAATTTCAACCAGACTGCGCCAAATCTGCTCTGGGTGAGTGATGTCACTTACGCCAGGATAAATCAGGATTTTTATGCGATTTGCGTTGTGATAGATGTTTTTTCACGCAAAGTATTATCTTATAGGATTTCTGATAAAAACGATACCGCTCTTGTTTTGACCGCTTTCAAGACAGCTTTTACTGTAAGAAATAATCCGCAAGGTGTAACTTTTCATAGTGATCAGGGATTACAATACTCATCATATAAATTCCGGAAGCATCTCCGGGATTGCGGTGTTATTCAGTCTTTTTCCAATCCCGGAACACCTTACGACAACGCTGTGGCTGAATCTTTTTTCAGCATTATGAAACGGGAAGAATTGTCCCACAACTATTACCATTCATTTGAAGAGTTGGAGAAAACCGTTTCAGAGTACATTGATTTTTTCAACAGGATGCGTCCCCATCAAAAAATGGGCAATCTTACTCCAAATGAAATTGAATGTCGATATTATGAGAATTGAAGTCATTTTGCTGACCTCAAAAGTTTTTTACTATCTTGAACCGGGATCGTGAAACCTCTGCATCCCGGTTTGTATAAAACCGCATTCTGAATATCATGCAGATATAAAAACAACTTTTCGGGACATTCTCACGAAAATCTACGAAAAGTTGTGTACATTACAAATGGCGGAGAGAGAGGGATTCGAACCCTCGATACCCACAAGGAGTATAACGATTTTCGAGACCGTCGCCTTCGACCGCTCAGCCATCTCTCCGCGATGAAAAACTCTGAACTTTTTCAGAAGCATTTACTTAATATATACCATCCAACGGATTTTTGCCAATTTTTTCTTGGCATTATTCCGTTTTTTTCGCGCAAAACCGGATCGGACCGGCCCCGGCGATCGGCCGACACAACAGCAAACGCGGTTCGATACCGCGCGGAGCGTAATATTTTTCGTTCAAAACCCGGCTCAAATCTCCGATGCTTTCGCGCCGCAGCATCACCATCATGCATCCGCCCAAACCGGCACCGGCCAACTGGGCGCCGACTACTCCCGGCACACCGCAAGCCAGATCCTTCATCCGGTCAATTTCCGGCAGACTGCAGCGATAACCGCCGGGTTGGCGCCACAGCTGGGCAGCAGCGATCCGCGCCGGATCGCCGCTGTGCAGATCATCTATCAGGCGCGCCAGCGCAGCATCGGAGCAATCAAAGCAATATTGGCCGACTTCGTTGCCGGAGTCATCATAACTCATCACCCGGTCGCCATCGTGCGATATATTCATCATCGTCCCGACTTCATCCATATTGCCGGCTTCCAGACACTCCACATAACGCGCGGAGCGGGCGCACTCGGCCAAACCGTACAATACCACTGAACGGATAAAATAGAGTTTATCTTCCGGTTCGGCGTGGTTGTTCCAATATACACTCAAATCTTCGCCCGGCAACATGGCTTCCAGCTCGGAGCGGGTGGCATTTTCCGGCAGCTTGCTCAACAGTTTATAGAACCAATCCAGCGGAATACCCAGATTGCTGCAATTGAAATCGCGCAAATGGTGCAAACGATCTGCGTATTGCGGATAGAATTTTTTCAGCAGCAGCAACCCGATCCGGTAACAGCTTACCCGGTGATTGAACTGATCTTTGGCGTTACTGGATTTGCGCGCCTTGATCCCGGAATCCGCCACGATCAACGCGTATTCCGGCGGGAAATAGACCATCTTTTCCACTTTGAAATCAAAAAATCCGACTTTGACGACCTTGTTGCACTCGCCCAGTTTTACCGCCGCATGGTCGGCCGCTCCGCCGCGCGTCCCGACGAACCACTCGCCTTCGCCGCAGAGTGTTACCAGCTTATCCGATTCCAGATCCAGCCGGTTGGCCCCCACCACTGCTTCGGCAGCGCCCACCACCAGCGTGGAAGACGAACTCAAACCGGCCGCCATTGGCACATTGCCGCTGACGATCATATCCATGCCGTGCAGTTTGTGGTTGTAAAAGTGCTTCTGAAAACGCAAAAAGACCGCCTTGATATAATCCGACCAGTTTACGCCGTACTGTTTCAAGAGTTTGGCCAGCTTGGCACTGCCCACCAATGTCTGCCAATCGTCCCACGGCAGATCGCGCACCAGTTCGCCGATGGAAAATTCTGCCGGAGCAAACTCCAAATTCAGATTAGCCAGCGTAACTTTATCATCCTGCCGGCGGCGGGCCACCATGAGCGTTTCGTAGCCGATGGTCATAAGGTTGCAGTTGCCGCCCTGATGATCGACATGCCGCCCCATGACATTGACCCGGCCGGGGGAACGGATAACGGTTACAAATTCATCTTCGCCCCAGACATTTGCGGCGGCAGTCAACAGCGCCTGAATATGCTGTTTCTGCCGCGCAATAAGTTCTGCATCGCCCCCGTAAAGCAAGTTCAGCGCCTCAAGCAAAGCAGAACCTTCGCAGGATAAATCGCGCTGCCACCGACTTACAGCATGGTATTCGCTGTCAGCGACTTCGGAATCCTGTACCCCCTGCCGGCGGCGGAGCAATTCAGCTACTTCCAGAAATTCCTCCGGATTGTTGAAGCCCGGTACTTCGGCAAAATCGCTGATTTTCAGCATGGGAGTGGGCGCATTGCCATTCAAAATTGCCGCCAGATCGGACAGGGCAAATTCTTTCTGCTGACCGTTCTGCAGCCATTTTTCCAATTCCGGTAATGCTTCAGCAATATCCTGCAAGCGCACCATGCAGATCGAGAGATCCTGTTTGCGGCACCCATCGGCTTCGACCAGTTCGGTCCCGACCATTTTCTGTTGACTGGCCAGATAAAACTCCGACAGCTTTTCCACCACCTGCGGCGCCACGATCCGGTGGCCGGGAGTTACCAGCAGCAAGGTTTGCTGATCCATTGCCGCCGGCAGCGATTTGACCGCACAAATAAAAGCATCAGCCGGACCGCGCTGGTTGCGCTGAAAAGCAAAACTTACATGCCCGGTGTATCCGGAAAGCGCATTCAGCACTTTGTCGGCACTGCCGCCCAGCACCACGGTACAGGTATTGATGGCGGCACTTTGCAAGGCTTCGATTGCGCGGCAGATCACCGGTTTTTTGAGGATTTCCAGACAGACTTTATTGGTATGGCTCGACCCCATGCGGGTACTCAAACCGGCAGCAAGAACAATGGAGTGAATTTTTTCCATAAATTTGATTTTGTTGGGTTAGCGGCGCTGATTTTCCGGAAACAGCACCGATTTATCCTCCCGGTGGCCGCCGTTGAAAAAGCGGTAATTGTTGTTGGCATTTTTGACAATGTTCAGCGCGCGGGCCGCATCCACATCCAGCGGCAGCTCCACCCAGGTTTCCGTCCCGTCAGTTACAGCGGAAGCGCGGAATTCGCCAAAGTAAATACCATCAAGCAGAATCGCCGCCGACTCGTGCCGGCTCTGGGCGGTCAGCTGCATCCACATCATCCGGCCCTTCTGGTCAGGCCGCAGAAACAACCGGTAAAAACCATCTTTACCCGGCACCGGCCGGGCGCTGACTTCCACGATATTATGCGAAGACATCGTCGGATATCGCTCGATAATACGGGTGCGGCCATCCGGCATCCGCAACGGCTGTTCGGCCTGCAGATTGCCGCGCGGGTAGACTACATCGCGGTGAAACGACAGCACAAACAACGCTTCTTTGGGCATATCCAAACCCAGAAATTCTTCCATTTCGGCCTGGCTGCAGCCGCAAAGCAGCGTCAGCAATGTCAGCGCGGCAACTGAAAATATCGTCTTAAAAAATTTCATTACACCAAAACCTTTCCTGTTAAATAACTCAAACCAATATACACGCTCTTTTATCAAAAAACAACCTTTGCACTGCTATAAAGCGCAAAAAAAAATAAAATCCGCTCTTTGTTACTTGCAAAGAGACGCTTGTGGAGCTATATTTCCCCCGGTATTGCAGATACTGTTGCAATGGCGTTGGCAATGCCCCCGACTCAACAAATTATTGACTCAAAGGAGAAATAAATTATGAAAATCACCCAGCTTTCTTTGTTTGTGGAAAACCGCCCCGGCGCATTGAAAGATATTTGCAAAGTTTTGCAGGAAAACCAGATAAATATCAGCACCCTGTCGCTGGCCGACACCCAGTCGTTCGGCATCCTGCGGTTGCTGGTCAAAGAGCATGAAAAAGCCCGGATCGTGTTGGAAAAGGCCGGCTTTGTGGTCAAAACCACCGAAGTGCTGGCGATCCCGGTACCGAACTGCCCCGGCGGCCTCTCAAGCTTGCTGGAAACATTGCAGGATTGTCAGGTCGAATATATGTACGCGTTTGCTTCGGAACTGCACGAAAAGGCGGTCATGGTCTTCCGTTTTGCCGATCCGGACAAGGCACTGGCTGCGCTCAAAGCTGCGCACAGCGAAATCATTCAGGAAGCAGAACTCTTTACTCTGGCGTGAGGCGGCAACCGATGTACGAACTTGAAATAACCAAACAGTTTTCCGGAGCGCACTCCCTTACCGGCTACCCCGGCGACTGCCGCAAACTCCACGGCCACAACTGGCAGGTTACGGTCTTTCTGCAGGCCTCGGAGCTGGACGAAATCGGCATTGCGCTCGACTTTAAGATCCTCAAAAAGGAACTCAACGAAGTCATCGACCGTTTTGACCACGTTTATCTGAACGATCTGGACGAGTTCAAAAACTGCAATCCGACCAGCGAAAATATTGCCCGGATCATTTACACCGAGCTTGCCCGGCGGCTCAATGACGGGCGGATCAAAGTCGCCAAGGTCGGAGTGGAAGAGTCGCCCGGTTCCAGAGCTTATTACTACGAGTAAGATTATGAGCTGTAATGATCCGGTTTTTCCGGTAGTGGAAACGTTCTGCAGTATTCAGGGCGAATCCACCCACGCCGGAAGAGTATGTTTTTTTATCCGGCTGGCCGGCTGCAACTTGCGCTGTACTTATTGCGACACACTCTATGCGCAAAATCAGTGCGACGGCCGGGCGCTGGCGTTGTCTGAACTTATAAAACAAGCCCGCTCTTCCGGTGCCGGACTGGTGGAGATCACCGGCGGCGAACCGGCGCTGAATCCCGATACGCCGCAACTGGCGCAAGCCTTGCTTGATCAGGGCTTTGAAGTGCTTATGGAAACTAACGGTTCGGTCGCGCTGGAAAAATTCCCGCGTCAGCTCAAGTGCATCATTGATGTCAAATTGCCTTCCAGCGGCATGGCGCAGCATAATCTGCCCGCGATTTATGAGCAGCTCAAACCCGGGGACGAAATCAAATTTGTTACCGGCTCCAGAGCGGATTTTGACTGGGCGCTGGAGTGGATCGACCGCTGGGGTCTGCACCGGAAAAATGTACCGCTGATCTTCAGCTGTGTTTTCGGCGCGGTAACACCGGAAGAGCTTACAACCTGGATCATTGAGTCCAAACGTGCTTACTTGCGTTTTCAGCTCCAGATGCACAAATATATCTGGCACCCCTCCAAGCGTTCGGTCTGACCGTTCGCCGATCCAATGTATATAAAACAAGAACCTGTTGCAAAATTTTTTGCAACAGGTTCTTCAGTTTGCCTTCCGGGCGTTTGCCTGCCCGGTGGCTTGTAAAGTTATTTTTTCAGCGCATCAAGTACGGCTTTTTCGTGCTTGGCAAAGGCTTCTTCCGGGCCGAAAAATTCCACGATCTGCAATTCATCGTGTCCCCAGCGATCAACGAGTGCCACCACGGCCATATAGTTCTGCAAGCCGCGGACGGTAGTAGCTTGAGCAGTGATCTTGATGGCCGCAATACCCTTAAGCTCAAATTTTTCGCACTTGATGTGGTCGAACGACTCTTTGCTGCTCAACGCCCGGCAAATCATTTTCTGCCAGAAATCCAGCTTGCTGTCGTTGGCCACACTCTCTTCCCAGGTACGGAAAATACAGTCATCGCTGCTGATGGCGGCAAAACCTGACTTCATGCCTTCCGGACTGCGTTCGATGGCTACAAATGCTTCCGGCAATTTGACTCCGAACAGCGGATAACTTTCCAAACCAGCACTCCAATCAGCAAAACGGCTCAAAAAATCAAAGTGGTCGATCGCTTCGGGAGTACCAGCGGGCATGGCGCCGTGTTCTTCGATCACACCAACAGTAAAAGTAACAAAATCGACCTGATTCTGATTGTTTTTCAGCCGGGCCGTCATGGATTCGATTTCGGAAGTAACGCGGTTGAGTTCGCGTTCGACCTTGAGCATTTCGTCCACCGTTTTAGCCGCCGACAGCAGCTCGGTCAGGCGGGTACGCAATTTGCGCAGATTATCCAGCCGCACCGTCAAATCGGTGATCGTATCGGTCAGATCGTTGGCCGAAATATGAAAATCACTGACTTTGCCGTATTTTCCGGCCGATTTAAGAAATTCATCCGCACGTTTGACCGGCACTTTGATCGTCATATTGCCCCGGCGGCTGTTGACCAGATAACCGTTCATGGACTCCGCCAGTTTTTTCAATTCATCCATGGCAGCATCGCGCTGTTTGACGCTCAACGTAAAACCGGCAGTGTAAGCCATCATCCGGTCGGAGGTCTGAAAATAATTGCTGCTGTTGCTTACGCCGCGGGCACTTTTGGCCATCATGCGCGACGCCGGCATCGCATCATCCGCTACCGGAATTATGTCAGGAACACAAGCGGCTTCCGGCGCAGCTCTATGTGCGTCAATGGTGGTACAACCGGCCAGCAACAGCGCCAGACCGTAAGTCAGATAATGTGTTTTTTTCATATCGGCAACCCCTTTCTGCGGTATATATAAAAGCCCGAACAATATCCTGCATGTAATAATATAAACAGTCAAAATTCAATTGCAAGTCATCCGGTCAAAATTTTTATCAAAACTCACTTCCGAAAAACTCTGTGCAGACAAAAAAACAGGCGGCCAACACCTTGACCACCTGTTCAAAAAATCAGTTTCGACCCGGTTCAGCTTATTCAGCCGGAACCAGCACCAGACGGATACCGATGTGCGGATAACCGACTACGCTGTAAATAAGGTCGTTTTTGGCGTTCTTGTCTTTTTCGTTCTTCTTGACATCTTTGTGCAGTTCGTAGGGCGAAAAAGCACCGCGGTTGGAAATACGGCAGACAGTTGCGTTGCCGCTCCACGCGCCGCCGCGGTAAGAGCGCCAGGTGCATTTGAAGGTGTCGAGCGCATCTTTTTCTTCAGCAGTAAGTTTCAGGCCGTCGCGGATGTCGCGCTTGTTGTCGAAGGACAATTTCTGTTCGATTTCCTTATGGATCAGTTTGCGGTAACGGAGAGAATCCACGCTCCAGTTTTTGATATCAAATTCAGCCTGGGTTTTGTCGGATTCGCGTACCCAGCTGTCCAGACACCATTCGGCAACGTTGCCGCTCATATCGTACAGACCAAGTTCGTTGCAGCTGCGCTTGTCATCCGCATTGCTCACGCCGACTTCCTTGACCCGGCCGGTGCGGCCGGCGGCGGTTTCGTTGTACCAGGCAACGTTGTCAATATTGTTGCTGCCGCTGTAAACATATTTGTTGTTTTTGCCGGCATTGCCGCCGCGGGCGGCAAATTCCCACTGCGTTTCGGTCGGCAGCGTGAACTTGTAACCTTTGGGCGCCAAATCCAGATCGTTGAGCATCATGCAGAAATCCATGGCTTCGACCCAGCTGATATTTTCCACCGGGTAATTGTCAAGATTGGTCTCCTCGCTGATCCGGTCCTTACCCTTGCCATCCTTGCTGAAAAAGAAGTTCATCGGGCGGATGTATTCGCCGAACTTGTCTTTACCTAATTCGCTGTTCCAGACTTCCGGATAAAGTTCGGCATATTTTTCCGGGAATTTGGCTTTCCACATATCGACCACAGCGCGGTACTGCTTTTGAGTAACTTCGGTCTGACCGATGTAGAAAACTTTGGTCAGCTTCTTGGTATGCTCGACTTCGTTGGCAAAGTTTTTGCCATCACCCTGATTCATGGTAAAACTGCCCGGTTCAACACGCACCATGGCAATTTCCACACCGTCGGCAACCTTGACAACCTTCAAATCTTCCGCCTTGATATTGGCTTCTTTGATCTCTCCGACATGGCGGCCGGCATCTTTTCCGCACCCCAAACCCAGGATCGCGCAGCAGGCCGCGCACATCATGACGCTGGAAAACTTGTTCATTTTCATTACATCTCCGTAAGTTGTATATACAAAAAATTGTTTGATTACTACACTATTTACGGCTTAATATAACACAGCAGAATGATATTTCAAATCTCAAACCGCGTATAAAACCTATATTTTCGCAAAAAAAATGCGCTTTTCAGTACAATGCGGCCGCAAGTTTTTCTGCGGATCAACGGAAGTACCCCGTCCTGCCGCCAGATTGCTTGCCGCAAAGCGGATTCTGATGTTGTTTTCAGTGTTTTACCGGCACAAAAGTGCGCCGTTTTTCCCGGTATTCGCGTGGAGTCATATTGTAGAACTTCCGGAAACGGCGGAAGAAATAGCTGGTATACTTGAATCCGGCCAGTTCAGCGATTTCCGGAATAGTCAGATCACTGGAAGTCAGCAGCATGGCCGCGTGCCCCATCTGATACTCTGCAACCACGCTCATAAAATCGCAATGATGATACCGGCGGGAAAGTTTGGATATATACCCGGGAGAAACGCCAAACGCTCTGGCGACTTCGCTGCGTTTGATATTTTTGCCGACATGACTTTGAATGTATGCCAATATGCCGTTCCACAAGTTGCTGGTACCGGTACCGGTTTTGCCGGTGTATTGCCCGATATTTTTGAGCGTCATCTTGAACAATTCGCCCAGCAAACTTTTTACCGGCCCGTGATTTCCTTCGTAATAGAGCTGTTCAACAGCGTTTATCAGCAGCATACCGCCATTGGACAGCGGCGCGGATGTACTGTAGATCATCCGATCCATCTCGCAGCGGTTGTTACGGTAATAAGAGTTGACCAGTACCACCCGCACATGGTTGAGATTATAGCAGAAACTTATGGAAGAACGCGGCACTTCGCTGCGCAAAACCTGATAGCCGCTTTTAGCACAATAATATATAGCCGGGGCCGAAAGCAAACTCGATTCAAACCGGCCGTTGCGGTAGTGCTGAAAGGTGCAATCTCCGGTCAGAAGAATGTTCAGCCGCGGCATAAAGTGACTGGAGCCTTCTATTGGTGCATCAAGGGTAAAAAGCAGATTTTCGATCGTATCGAAATCTATTTTTCTGCAGAAATCCATAATTCTTCTGCGGGCTTGTTCCATATCGTTCACGATTCAAAAACTCCTGCGGCATAAAATCCGTTTTTGTATACAATAGTATATTAAATGATACATTTCAACCCTTGAAAGAAAAATTTTTCTGAATATATTTTCTACAAAGTCCGAAAATATTTCAACCCAAGGAGGATTTTATGAAAAAACGAGTCAACCATTTTACTCTGATCGAACTCTTGGTCGTAATCGCCATCATCGCCATTCTGGCGGCCATGCTTTTGCCGGCACTTTCAGCAGCGCGCGCCCGCGCCCGTAACGCCAGCTGTGTAAGCAACAGCAAACAGATCGGTCTGGCACTGGAATTTTACCGCAATGACTACAAAGATTACCTGCCGCAGCACGAAGTTACCGGCTTCAAGGGGCGTATCGATGCCGGCGAAACCGTCTACTGGAGCGCAGTCATCGGCGGGCTGAACTATCTGCCCAACTTTGCCGGCTACCGCAAGAGCCAGATCGGCAGCGGCTACAACGCCAACAATGTTTTCCGCTGCCCGGAAATACAGGAACGCGACCAGTGGACCGATTACGGAATCAACCTCCACATGGCCGGGCTGGTGATGGCCAAAGCCAAAAATCCGGCTAACACGCCCATAACGGCGGACGCCGCAACTTCGGCGACCGGTCCGGTAACGCACTTCCGCAATGACTCCGGCTATAAAGGCAGCGACCCGGGCTACTACTGGCGGGTCGACTGGGCGCGCCACCATAACAAACGCGCCAACATGCTCTTCGGCGATGGTCACGTTGAACCCAAATCGTTTGACGATTGGGAAGATATGGATATAATGCCGTAAAAAATCAGTTCCGGAGAAAAACCATGAATAGAATCAAGTGGACAGTTGTCTGGCTGCTCATGCTCGCAGTTTGTACCCTTGAAGCGGCCAATCTGGTCGTGAACAGCAATTTTGCCCAACTGAACAGCAAAAAATTCCCGGCTTATTGGAGCGTTATCAGTCAGGGCGGAGCCCAGAGCGCCCAAATCCCCGGCCCGGAGGGCAAAATCATACCGGTAATGATGTTTGATCTGCAAAAGGCGCCCAATGTTACCCGCATCGAACAATGCGTTACTCTGGAGCCGAACCGCACTTACAAGGTGAGTTTTTACTGTAAATACGAAAACCTTTCGGATACAGGGGTTTTTCTGACCACCATGCGCTGGTCGGGCGGCAATTCCCGACGGCTCCAAGGCTCATCCGACTGGAAAAAGTACGAATTCACCACCTCTTTTGCCGGCAGCGACAGCCGCTACCGCCTGATTCTTTACGCGGGCAAAAAGAGTACCGGCAAAATTTATTTTACCGATGTGCAAGTGGAAGAAGTTCTGACCGCCGCCAACATAAGCGAAGCATTCATCACCATTCCGCGGTTACCCCAAGCGCCGGTGATCGACGGCAAACTCGATGATGCTGTTTATAAAAATATACCGCAGTACACACCTTTTGTGGAAGTCGGCAACTACCAATATACCCGTTTTGCCCGGGATAATACGGTGTTGTATCTGGGGTATGATGACAAAAATCTCTACGCCGCGTTCAAGTGCCATACCGAATGTCTTGACCCGGTGCGCAACCAGCTGGATATGTTCAAAAACAGTGTACGCAAACGCGACGGCGCGGTGGTCAAAGATGACTGTGTGCGGCTTTTTATCAGCAACGGCGGAGCGCAGGATGCAGTTTATGAATTTACGGTCAACTCGCTGGGTACACTCAAAGATGCAAAATGTACAGGCGAAGATATCTGGGTGGGGCGCGATTTGAATTTCAACACTTCCGCAGTTTGCGCCGGCAGAGCGGGCAACGGTTTTTATGTGGTGGAACTGGCGATCCCGCTGGCGGAAATCGCCCTGACTCCCGCTGACGGCAAAGAGTTGAAGATCATGGCCGGCCGGATCAATCCGGCACGCAAAAGCGCCACGGTTTATTTTCCGCGCGAAAAAGCGTTCCATCTGCGTTCCGTGCTGGGCAAAGCCGTGTGGGGCAACAGTGTTCCGGCGATCACAGATTGCGTTTTGAATCTTGATCGGGCGGCAAACCGCATCCTTGCGTTCAGCAGCAATACTGCCGGTACCGTCACGCTTTATGCCGCAGGCGAAAACAACCGGACAGCGGAAAACCAATTCAATATCCGCGCGGGCATGAACAAACACCTCTATACCCTCCCCGGCAAAGAATACAACAGTGCGTCATTCGCTTTTTCCGCCGCGGGCAAAGTTTTCTGGCAGACCCCGGCGTATGTTATCGGCAGCGCCATGACCAATACCACGATCTACAGTAAAGGCAGCAAAACCAAATTCAGCGCCGAACAGGGCATTTATCCGGCACCGGCAGCACCTTTGAAATTGCAGAAAACCGGTTATCCCGGAATTTTTGAAATTGCCGGAGTTCCCCGGAGTCTGGCAGTATCGCAAACACTGTTCTGGCCCGAAAACAATAATGAGTTCCATGTTGCTTCCGGCAGTCTGCAGCCGCTGCATGTCGTTGCAGTTACCGGCGAAAACAAACTTGCCGGACTCAAATATCAGCTCAACGTGATCCTGCCGGAAACGTTCAGTATCGAAGCGGCGACCGCGCCGCACCGCAAAGAGGCTCCGCTTACCATCGAAAACGTCAGCAAGCTGACCATTCAAGGCAGCGTTTACAGCCATTACACCTTGACGGCCAAGCAAGTACAGCAGTATAAAATGCAGCCGGACAACCACGATATTTACACGCTTCTGATCCGCTGCAATCAAAAGTATTCTGTTAAAAATAAGACCGCAGTCGGCTATGTTTTTGCCGCGTGGGACAACAATAATATTGTGGAAGTACCGCAAGTTTTGAATATTACTGTTTACCCGGAACTGGCGAACAGAACTCCCCAACTTTTCCAGAGCGAAATGTGGGGCGGCGCCATGGTCAACCTTGCCGACAGAGATGCCAATTTGCGCTTTTTGCTGGATACGGTAAAAAAATCCGGTTTTACGCGCCTGCAGAACTTCCCCGTACCGGGCATGAAGCGCTTTGGCGTGCTTGCCTATCAGCGCATCATCAATCCGTATGTCAACGATCTCTTGCAGCAGCACCCCGATTGGCGCAAAGTCAACAGTGCCGGCAGCGTGGTGCCGATGAATCAGCCGATCATTGTTTGTACCGATATATTGATAAATTCGCCCGAAATCGCCGCTATCGGCGCGCGCGAAAGTGCCCGTCAGCTCAAAGGCTTTGACATTCTCTGTCTGGACTACGAAAACCCGGTCAAAGATGGCGCATTGAGCTGCTACTGCGACCGCTGCCTCAAGCGTTTTGCGGAATTCGCCCACCTTTCTGCCGTGCCGCAGCGAGCGGAGATCCATCAGAAATACAATGCCCAGTGGCAGGATTTTATGACCACGCGCATCGCGCAGATCTGCGCTATGTGGAAAAAAATCATCAACGCGCAGGGTAAAGAACTCTACTTTTACAGCGGCTACCAGTCGCCGAAAAGCCTGACCCATTACAGTGTGGACTGGAACAAACTTGCCAACAATATCGACCGCGGCGGCGCCGGTTACACCCGTACTGCCAAAGAGATCAAAGATACAGCCAATGCTTTGAAAACCACCCCGCTTTTAAGCGGCGTGATCGCCGAACCGTGGCATGTTTATCTGCGGCAGAAGAGTGTACAGATCGACATGGCTTATCTGGCGGCGGGTCTGATCAATGGCAGCAAAGGTTTTATGGTCTACAATCTGCCGGGCTGTGATGGCCGGAGTTTCCACAATTTTTCGGAGTTCAACCGCTTTCTGGCGGATCATGAAGATACGCTTTATCATGCCCGACGCAGCCGCAGCCGCAATGCCCGCGTGCAGGGTATAGACGGCAATAATTACATGCTTTTCACCCAACCGGGCAAGCCCGCAATCATGGTTTGTTACAGCACCGAAGCCAAACGGCGACAGATCTATGTGGATGTGCCGTTCGAAAAATGCCGCGAATATTTCAGCGGCAAAAAGTTCACGGGCAAGCGTTTTGTATGTATGATCAACCCGGGCGAAATGCTCGCCTTTATTGAAGAGTAAAGAAAGAAAAACAAATCATGGATATAACAGTACAAACAATTACTTCCGAAGGCTTTATCAACCGGCCGATGTTTCACCCCAAAGCGGGTCTGCACCCTTCCGGCAGGATCTATATGGCACTGCAAACCATTGGCGGCGGGGACTATTTCGGTCCGGTGGAATACAGTTTTTCGGATGACAACGGCTGCAGTTGGAGCAAGCCGGAGTATATTGATGAACTGGGCTGGAAAGAAGAACCGCGTTACAGCAATGCTTTTGAAGGGGTTTGCGATACCGTGGTCAATTACGATCCGGCCAGCAACAGTATGGTTTTTCTGGGGCATAATGTTTTTTACCGCAACAACCGTTTTATGGATACGATGGGGCACTGGGACCAGGCGGATTATGCTCCGGAACTGCGCCGGCGGGGCTGCTACTCGGTATTGAAAGCCGACGGCAGTTGGACAAAGCGCCGGCTCATCGACCCGGAAGAGTTCAAAAACAACGCCTGTTTTATGTGCGGCTGCGGTCAGCGGATCGTCCGCGGCAACGGTGAGTGGCTGGTGGCGTTTTATTCGCAGATCGACAAAGATCACCCGCATTTGTTTGTAACCGTGTACAAACTGCATTTTACCGGCGAAGAGTTTGAGCTTATCGAACACGGCAATATATTGGAACTTAACAACAACCGCGGATTGCTCGAGCCGCAGCTGGCTGAATTCAACAATCAGGTGATATTATCTTTGCGGGCCGAAGACGGCTGTGCTTATTACAGCACCAGTGCTGACGGCTTGAATTTTGCGCCGATCAAACCGTGGCGTTACGACGATGGCGCGCTGTTGGAAACCAGTTCCACCCAGCAGCACTTTTTGTGGGATAAAAACCGGCTCTTTTTGAGCTATACGCGCAAAAACGAAGTCAACAGCCGTGTAACCCGCTACCGGGCCCCGCTCTATATAGCCCGGGTCGATCCGGAAAAGATGTGCCTGATACGCGATACAGAAAGGATCGTTTTCCCGCTGGAAGGCGATCCGCAACAGCCGCAGACCGTCAAATTGAGCGGCAATTTTATGCCCATGCAAATCAAAGACGATCAGTGGATCATCACCGACGGTCAGGAGTTGTGCATTGCCCCGTTCACATCGGAAGTAAAAGTAGCCCATATTACATTATAATACCAATCAAGGAGTTGTTTCCGTATGAATCTGCCCCGCCCCAGCAAACTGCTGACCAAAATGCGTTCCGGTCAGCAGGTAATAACCTATAAACTCAACTCCAGCTGTCCGCGGATCGCCGAAATCGCCGCCATCAGCGGTTTTGACGGCATCTGGATCTGTCAGGAACATGTGCCGACCGATCAATCGACCATGTACAACCAGATCCTGGCGGCCAAAGCCTGCGATTGCGACTGCATCGTGCGGGTGGCCAAGGGTTGTTACAGCGATTACATCCGGCCGCTGGAAGCCGATGCCTCCGGCATTATGATACCGCATTTGATGAGTCTGGAAGAAGCACGCGAAATCGTCCACACAGTGCGTTTTCAACCGCTGGGTCTGCGCCCGGTCGATGGCGGCAATGCTGACGGACTGTATTGTATGCTGGACTTTAAGGAATACATCCGCTTTATGAATCAGAACCGTCTGATCATTGTGCAGATCGAAGACCCTGAACCGTTGAGCCAGCTGGATCAGATCTGCCAACTGGACGGTATAGATATGATCTTTTTCGGCCCCGGCGATTTCAGTCACGCCATCGGGCACCCCGCCGAGTTTGATCATCCGGAAATCCACCGGGTGCGCAAGCTGGTGCTGGAAACCGCTCACAAATACGGCAAATTGGCCGGTACTGTATCACTGCCCGGAATGCGGCAATGTCTGGCCGAGGGCTTTGATCTGGTCAACTGCGGCGCCGATGTTGCGGCCATAGCCAACAACTGCCAAACAATCATTCAGGAATTCAACGCGCTCAAAAACTGATGCCGTCCGGTTCTGCCCGGCGCGGTGGCTTACATCTTAAAGCGGCAAACAACCGGGAAAAAGCCTTTTTGAACTCTTGACAGAATCACTGATTTGTGTTAAACTATCTTCCGGAAGCAAAACACAAATCAGTTTTTTTGTGTGCATCGGGAGTGTTTTATGCCGTTAAAAAATAAATATTCAGCTATTTGCAATGAGCTTAAATCGCGCATTGCCAACGGCTTTTACAGCTCGAAACTGCCGCCGCGCCGTCAGCTTATGCTCGAATTCAATGTTTCCAGCCGCACTTTGCACAAAGTCTTTTGCGAACTGAAGCTCTCCGGCTTGATCGCCCCCACGCCCGGCGGTACGGCGGTTACTCCGGTGGCTTACAATAAAAATACACAACCCAAACTGGTGCTGGTCGCGCCCGACCCCGGAGATTTTACCGGGATATACCCCATAACCAAACGGCTCATGCAACTGGCCGGGCAAGATGGGTTTCAGCTGATCAAATATCTGAAAGATCCCCGGAAATCTCCGGCTGCGGTCGGTTTTTTTCAAAGCCTCGGCCTGACCGCCAACGATGGAGTCATATTCACCAACAGCACTTTTTCGCCGGAAGCAGGCGACTATCTGAAACAACATTGCATACCCTTTGTATCCGGCAACCGCCCCTGTGCGGGCGTGGAAATCAACTGGGTGGACTGGAACCATCTGGAGCTGTTTGACGATGTTTTGAGCCAGCTGGTCAGCCGCGGCGCCAGATTTATTGACTTTTTCATACCCGACTGCGCGGCGAGAGCCATGAACAACCGCCAACAGGTGATGGCCGATTTCCGGGCAGCCAAAAAAAGTTATATGCTTTATCAGCCGGAATTGGATGAACTTAATATGGATTCGATCGATTCCCTTGCTGAATATGCGGATTTTTTAAGCCGTTTGCACCATAAATTGGATGCCGTTTGCATTTCCGGCGAACGGGAAAATTTGTCTGAAGCCTTGCGCCAACGCAATCTGACTCACACCCGAGTCATCAGTTTTGGCACCGAAAGCGATGCTTATGCGCCGGAAGATATGCATTGTCTGTACAGCGAACAGGCATGTTTCAGACTGGCGGGCAAAATCTGGCAACTGCTTAAATATGTGCGCCACCACCCCAACGCTCCGCCCCGGGGAGTCAAACAACACAGCGAAGTCAAATATTCCAAAGAATTCAAAAAAATCAAATTTGATCACACAGACAGGAGGATGTTTTTATGAAAAAATTTTTGCGCTTCACCTTGATCGAACTTTTGGTCGTAATTGCTATTATTGCCATTCTGGCCGCCATGCTTCTGCCGGCCTTATCCGCCGCGCGCGAACGCGCCCGGGTAAGCAGTTGCGTAAACAAGCTCAAAGGTCTGGGTACAGCAGTGATCCTATATGCAGATGACAATCAGGGCTTTATGCCGTTCCCGACCAACTCCGCCGGGGTTCCGCAGCTCAAATCCAATGGCCCCGGTGCATCTGAATACAGTTTGCCTTACATGGTCTACCGCGGCGGTTATTTGAATATGGATACAGAAAATCCCCACAACGATGCCGATGACCCCGACCGCGAAAAGTACGGCAAGACCATGAGCCACTACTTTCAGTGCCCTTCCGACACCAACAACTTTATATTCAATACCAGCACCCGGCAAGTCAGTTACTGGTTCAACTACAATGTCCACGGGCAGGTAGCCAACCGCGCGGAACAATATGCCTGTTCGCGGGTCGGCAAAGATAACCCCAACCGTATTTACGGCTTTGAAATGTGGCCGCTCAAACCGCAGCCCGGAGTCAAGTTCGACAATCACCCCGGCAACTATAATGGTATTGCGCTGGGCGGTCATGTGATCCAGCACAATGGCAAGTACATACGCACCGAAGTCAAGTGGAATGATTTCTACGATGCAACCTTAAAGGTGTGGTGCGGATATTGATCATTGTATAATGGAGGATTAAAAATATGGTTAATGTCCCAAATTTTGTGATGGGACGAGTTGTTTGACAAAAGTGCATCTGACCTTTATTTTTTAGTAACCAAACAAAAAAATAAAGGAAAGATCAGATGCACAATAAAATTACTATGGAAAT
>SUWA01000050.1 GCA_015061695.1 Lentisphaerota bacterium | reverse complement strand
CAAAGCATCGGCGATAACGCCGGTTCCCGGCGGGGTCGGTCCCATGACGATCGCCATGCTGATGCGCAATACGGTGCGGGCCGCAAAAATGATTCAGGGTGAACAACTGTAAATTATCTGCAGAAGGGGTCTGATATGTCAGGTAGTAACAAGTGGGTATACAATCGGGTAACGGTTCCGGCCGAATTGCTGCCGATGCTGGAGTCGTTCAGTGAAATTTTTGCACTGGAAGCTGCTGAAAGTTTGCCGGGGCGGAATTTGAGTTTTGAACGCATTGCCGACAGCAGCGAAGTTGTTTCGGAGGTGAAATTCACTGCTGACGGCGCGGTTATCGGCTACAACAGCATAAGTGCCGCCGCCCGCGGTATTGGCAGTGCGCTGGCCGGGATCGCCGGAAAACAGAGTACGCCCTTTACCATGCTGGGGATCATGCTCGATCTGTCGCGTAATATGGTCTTTACTCTGCCGGCACTGGAAAAACTTTTCCGGCGGTTGGCGCTGCTGGGGTTCAATACAGTATTCCTTTATTGCGAAGATACTTACGAGCTGCCCGGTGAACCGGCGTTCGGGATGATGCGCGGCCGCTACTCCGCCGCCGAAGTCCGTGCCATGGACGATATGGCTGCCCGGGTCGGAGTGGAACTGGTCGGCTGTATCCAGACATTGGGTCATATGGCACAGGCGCTGCGTTGGACGGGGGCATATAACACGATCAAAGATACCGCCAGCGTTATGCGCGTGGATGCAGCGGAAACTCATACGCTGATCGGCAAAATGCTCGATTTCTGGCGCGATAATTTGCGCAGTCGCCGGATCCATGTGGGTATGGACGAAACTCACGATTTGGGCCGCGGCAAATATCTGGACGAAAAAGGCTTTACTCCGCCGTTTGAACTGTTTGTCAACCACCTTAATGCAGTCACCAAAGCGTGTGTGGCGCGCGGACTCAAACCGATGATCTGGAGTGATATGTTTTTCCGGCTGGGGAACGTAAAACAGGATTATTACGATTTGAACAGCAAGATTCCCGCCGAAGTTCGTGCGGCTATCCCCAAAGAAGTCGAATTGGTCTATTGGGACTATTACAATAACGATCAGGATTTTTACGAAAAGTTTATTGATATGCACCGGGATCTGGGCGGCGAACCCCTGATGGGGGCCGGCGTGTGGATTTGGAGCCGTTTGTGGTACGATCACGTTTTGAGCGGCATCACCAACCGGGCTTGTATCAATGGCTGCCGGAATAAAAAACTTAAAGAAATATTCTTTACCATGTGGGGCGATGACGGCGCGATCTGCCATTTTGATTCTGCGTGGACGGGCTTGACCGAAGCGGCAGATCTGGCTTACGGTGTGGACAATGAAGCGGCGGCGGCCGCACGCTATAAAGGCTTGACCGGCAGCGATTACTTTATCAACCGTCTGCCCGGTTTGCTGCATCGGGCCACCAAACTTTCCGGCGAACAATTCGATGTGATCAAAGGCCATAACACGGATATGGCGATTTTCTGGGACGATCTGCTGCAGGGATTGGCTTACCGCAATTTGCAAGTGATGAACGAGAGTTTGATCCCCGTTTTGCTGAAAGATTTTGAGTCTATTCTGGAACAACTTGCTCCGCACCGGGCCGATTGCGGCGGCGGCAACCTCAATTACGGTTATCTGGTAAGCAAATATTTGCGCGATAAACTGCTTTGCCGCGACAAGCTGGTCAAGGCGTATGCTGCCGGAGATCGGGAAACATTGGCGATGCTGGCCGGAGAAGATATTCCGGCCCTGGCGGCATTGTTTGAAGATGTCATGCAGGAGTTCCGCAAGCAATGGCTGGGCACAGCTAAAGTTTTCGGTCTGGAAACCATGCAGCACCGTATGGGCGGCCAGTTGGCGCGGATCAAAGAGGCGTCTTTGCGCATAACTGAATACCTGACAGGTGTTTGTGATAAACTCGAAGAATTGGAAGCCCCGCTGCCGGATGCCGTTGAGCGTATGGCTATTTATTGCGATATGGCCAGCGGAAGCGTGTTAGTGTGAGCTTTTCTTGAAAAAAAGCAGTTTCCGGGCTTGAAAATTGCAGTATAAAGGTTAAATTAAGTACTTATACTACTATAATAAAATTAAAATAGAGAGATAGGAAAATGGAAAAGATCCAGTTTGGTAAATTTCTGACCAAAGATTCAGTCATCGTATTGCATGGTGAAGATAAAAAGACAGTGTTCGATCAGATGGTGGCGCAAGTTGCAGATTTGGCGCACCTGGATCGCGATGTGGTGTCGCGTCTGGTCTGGAAGCGCGAAAATATGATGCCTACCGGGGTCGGTCAGGGGCTGGGGCTGCCCCACATTCGCGTGGAACGCATGGATAAGCCGGTGATTCTGGTTGGCGTGTGCGATAGCGAGATCGTTGATTACGAAACGCAGGATGGTCAGCCGGTGCGCGTGATCGTTTTTATTGCTGCCGATGATGCCGACCAGGAAGGTTACTTGAGCTTGTTGAGCAGTGTTTCGAGCAAGATGCGCAACGCTGAATTGATCAATCAGATCATCGAAAATATTACCAAACCGGCGCAGATCCTCAAACTTCTGCAGGATTGAAGGGAATTGTTGCGCGTATGAATCAGGAATCCGGCTTGGGCGCCAAGGCGCAGATCGACTTTCATTGCCTTGACCGCGAAAATTGCGATGGTGTAGTCAAATTCAATCTTTCCGAGGTGTGTGATGCTGAATTTCAGGCCGTATGCCCCAAGTGTCATCGCGCTTATCAGCTGGACGAAGCGTTGCGCGACAAGCTGTCGCGCATGCTGAAACTGGTGGCGGCGATCCGGGATGCGGAAGATATTCTCGGCGACAGTTCGGTGGCCGTTACCGTGGCCGGCGCGCGTGAAGTCAAAATTCCTTACGCGTTGTTGCTGACCAGACTCAATACGCTCATTACGCTGAATTTCGGGGATCAGAAAGTGGATTTCCATTTGTGGATAGAACCGTCTTCGCCGGAAACGTTCCGGTGAGTTTTTTGGAGTATTTTCTGAATGCAGCGGCCGTGGCCCCAAGCTGGGAAAATGTTGGCCGCCAAGAAAGCGAAAATAGAAAAATAATATATACATAATGTACGCATAACCGTCTTGGCAGTGTTCAAAATCTGCCGGACGGTATGGGTTTTTTTACGAGAGGACAAAATTTTATGCTGACCGCGTTGTTAAAATTGATCTTCGGGACCAAAAGCCAGCGTGATGTACGCCGGATGGTGCCGATGGTGGCGAAGATCAATCGTATTGAAGAAGAATTGCAGAAACTTTCGGACGAAGAACTGCAAGCTAAAACCGCTGAATTCAAACAGCGGCTTGCTGACGGCGCAACGGTGGACAGCTTGATGTGTGAAGCCTTTGCCGTGGTAAAAAATGCCTGCCGCAGATTGTGCGGGCAGACGGTGATGGTTTGCGGTCAGCCGATGACCTGGAACATGATCCCGTTTGATGTGCAGATCATGGGAGGTATTGCACTGCACCGCGGCGGGATTGCCGAAATGGCTACCGGTGAAGGTAAAACTCTGGTGGCAACCATGCCGCTGTACCTCAACGCGTTAACCGGACGCAACTGCCAGCTGGTAACGGTCAACGATTATCTGGCCCGCCGCGACTCGGATTGGATGGGCGCCATCTACAAGTTCCTCGGTTTGACGGTCGGGTGTTTGCAGAACATGATGTCGCCGGATGAACGGCGTCAGCAATATGCTTGCGATATAACTTACGGGACCAACAGCGAGTTCGGTTTTGACTATCTGCGCGATATGGGTATGGCAACCGATGTGGAACAGCTTGTTCAGCGCGACCATTTTTACGCGATCGTGGACGAAATCGACAGTATTCTGATCGACGAAGCCCGTACCCCGCTGATTATTTCCGGCCCGGTGCCGATGTCCAATCAGGAACAGTTCAAAGAGATCCGTCCGCTGGTCGGCGATGTTTACAGCAAGCAGAATCTCTTGTGTTCGCGTTTGATCCGCGAAGCCCGCGAAACATTGGCCAAAGGAGTCAAAGGCGATGAGCGCGAAGCAGCATTGACCAAACTTTTGCAGGTCAAATTCGGTATGCCCACGCACAAACAGCTGCTGCATGTGCTGGAAGATGGCGATCTGCTCAAGGAGTTGGAAAAACTCGAGGCCTTTGTGCGCAGCGACAATAACCGCGGTATGATCCAGGAAGTTCAGAGCGAACTTTACTTTACCATTGACGAAAAGACGCACGAGGCCGATTTGACCGAGCGCGGCCGCAACGCGGTGGCACCGAACAATCCGGATGCGTTTATTCTGCCGGATTTGCTGCAAGGGATCCACAATATTGAAAATGATGAATCGCTTTCCGAAGAAAAGCGCGTGGAAGTCAAGCAGAAGTTTCAGGATGAGTATGCGGCCAAGAGCGAACGGCTGCACAACCTTTCGCAGCTGTTGAAGGCTTACTGTTTGTTTGAAAAGGACGTTCATTATGTTGTGCAGGAAGGCAAAGTAATGATCGTTGACGAACACACCGGCCGTTTGATGCCCGGCCGCCGTTTCAGCGACGGTTTGCATCAGGCGCTGGAAGCCAAGGAAAATGTGGCGATCGAAAAAGAAACCCAGACCATGGCTACGATCACCATTCAGAACTATTTCCGCATGTATGACAAACTTTCCGGTATGACCGGTACGGCGGAAACTGAAGCCAACGAATTCCATCAAATATACAAACTCGATGTAACGGTGATCCCCACCAACAAACCCTGTATCCGCAAGGACTCCAACGACTCGATTTTCAAGACCAAGCGCGAAAAGTTCAACGCGATCGTGGAAGATGTGGAAGAACGCCATAAGGCCGGCCAGCCGGTGCTGCTGGGGACGATTTCGGTGGAAGATTCCGAAATTTTGAGCCGTATGCTCAAACGCAAAAATCTGCCGCACCACGTTTTGAATGCCAAAAATCACCAGTACGAAGCTGAAATCGTGGCCATGGCCGGTCAGCGCGGTGCTATTACAGTGGCGACCAATATGGCCGGGCGCGGTACCGACATCAAGCTGGGTGAGGGCGTTACGGAGCTTGGCGGCTTGCATGTTATCGGCAGTTCGCGGCACGATTCGCGGCGCATCGACCGGCAGCTGCGCGGACGTTGTTCGCGTCAGGGCGACCCGGGTTCGTCGAAGTTCTATGTGAGTTTGGAAGATAATCTGATGCGTTTGTTCGGTTCGGACCGCATTGTTAAGATCTTTGAACGCTTCGGCATCGAAGAAGGCGAGGAGTTGCAGCATCCGTTCCTGAACCGTTCGATCGAAACGGCGCAGCGCCGGGTGGAACAGCAGCATTTTTCGATCCGTAAACGCACGCTCGAATTTGACGATGTGATGAATAAACAGCGCGAAATCATCTACGGTTTGCGCAAGGAAACGCTTTTTTCCGATCACCCCGGCGATGTGCTTATGAAGATCGTGGAAGATATGATCCTTGATGAGATCGAACTGGCGGCCACGCCGTCGGAAAAAGCGGCCAAAAATGATGACGGCAACTTCAACTGGGAGCGGCTGCTCTACATGCTCAACAGTACTTTCCCGCTGGAATTCAAGCGCGAAGAACTCACTGCCGGCATTACTAAAAATGAAGTTACCGACCCGGAAGCGCTGACGATCCAGATCGCGGACCGGATCGGCGAAGCATACAAAGTGCGCAACGCGCATCTGGCAGAGGAACAGCTGGTCTGGCTGGAACGGCACACTGTGTTGGATGCGATCGACCAGTTGTGGCAGGAACATTTGTACACCATGGATCAACTGCGTTCGAGCATTTATCTGCGGACTTATGCGCAGAAAGATCCGCTGGTTGAGTACAAAAACGAGGCCTTTACTATTTTTGAAATGATGATGCGTTCGGTGCGTAAACACGTTGCCGAAAGCATGTTCCGGGCAACGATCACGACTTTGAGCGATTTGGAAGATATGTTTTCGAGCCTGCCGCAGAGTTTCTCCGGCGGGGATCTGCCGCCGGAACTGCTGGCCGCGTTGCAGGCCCAAGCCTTTACCGTCAGCGGCGGTGTGGATTCCGAAGCGAGCTTCAGCGTGGCGGCCCCTCCGCAGGAGGAGGCTCCCCGTGTAGTGCTGCAGCCGGCAGTGCGTACCGCGCCCAAAGTCGGAGCCAATGATCCCTGTCCTTGCGGCAGCGGCAAAAAATATAAAAAATGTTGCGGAAAATAATCCTTAAAAGGAGTTGAAATATGAATTATCGCATTGAAATTGCACCGCGCCGGGAATGGCACGACGCCCGTGGCGAAAAGACCAAAAAACAGATCAATGATTTTCTGAAGATCCAGTTGGACAGCGTGCGCACGCGCGACGTCTATACTGTGTCGGCAGATATTACTCCGGCCGAAGCCGCCCGGATCGCCGAATACCTGACCAATCCGGTATTGCAGACCAGCCGCGTCGGCGGCAATGCTTTGACCAGTGCCGATAACGGCTGCCGTTTTCTGGTGGTGGTCGGCTACAAGCCGGGTGTAACCGATAACGTGGGGCGCACGGCGCGCGAAGCAATTGCCGATATCATCGGCCGCAAGCTGACCAAAGAAGAAGATGTTTACAGCTCGGTGGAATACTTGCTCTACGGCGCCAGTCTGACGGCCGAAGCCGTGGATACGCTGGCGCGCAAACTGCTGGCCAACGAACTTATTCAGACTGTAAAGATCTTTTCTTCTGCTGAACTGGATGGCGAAATTCCGATGAACATGCCCAAGATCAACGCAGTGGGCAGCATCCCGGTAAAGGAATATAATCTGGAAGTCAGCGATGATGAGCTGGTCGAATTGAGCAAAAAAGGTACTCTGGCTCTTACGCTGGAAGAAATGAAAGCTATTCAAGGTTACTTCCGCGTGGCCGAAGGCCGTGCCGAATACGGTTTGAGCGCCAACCCCACCGACGTGGAGCTGGAAGTGCTGGCCCAGACCTGGAGCGAACACTGCAAACACAAAATTTTCAGTGCCATAATCAATTACAAAGATCAGGAAAGCGGCGAGTGCATCACCGTTGACAGCTGCTACAAGAGCTTTATCAAAAAATCCACCAAAGAGATCGCCGAAGATGTGGACTTCCTTGTATCGGTATTCAGCGACAATGCCGGTGTGATCACCTTTAACGATAAAGTGGATATCTGCTATAAGGTGGAAACTCACAACAGTCCGTCGGCACTCGACCCCTACGGCGGGGCCATGACCGGTATTGTGGGCGTGAACCGCGACCCCATGGGGACCGGGCAGGGCGCTGAATTGCTGATCAATGTCTGGGGCTACTGTCTTGGTTCGCCCTTTACCGAAGATAAGGATGTGCCGGAAGGCTTGCTGCACCCGCGCCGTTTGCGCGACGGCGTGCATCAGGGCGTGATCGACGGCGGCAACCAGTCGGGTATTCCTTACGGCTACGGCTGGGAATACTTTGATGAACGCTATCTGGGTAAGCCGCTGGTTTACTGCGGTACGGTGGGTGTGCTGCCTCGCACCATCAACGGTGTCCGCGGCGCGGATAAATCCATCAAACCCGGCGACTTGATCGTTATGGGCGGCGGCCGGATCGGTAAAGACGGCATCCACGGGGCAACGTTCTCCAGCGAAGAACTGCATCAGGATTCTCCGGTACAGGCAGTGCAGATCGGCGACCCGATCACGCAGAAAAAGCTCGGGGACTTTACTTTTGAAGCCCGTAACCGCGGCCTTTACCGCTTTATCACCGACAATGGTGCCGGCGGTTTGAGTTCCAGCGTGGGCGAAATGGCCGAAATCTGCGGCGGCTGCCGGATGGATCTGGCGCTGGCGCCGTTGAAATACGCCGGTTTGGCCCCGTGGGAAATATTGGTTTCCGAAGCGCAGGAACGCATGAGCTACGCAGTGCCGCCGGAACATATTGAAGAATTCAAGAAGCTGGCTGCTGAACGCGATGTGGAAGTAACCGTGCTGGGTGAATTTACCGATGACGGCAAATTCCATATCCTGTACGACGGCAAAACCGTGGCGCTGCTGGATATTGAATTCATGCATCAGGGCTTGCCGCGTCTGACTCTGAACGCCAGCTGGAAGAAGCCGGTTTGGGACGAACCGGAAAATTTGAGCAAGCGCAATATGGCACAGGATCTGCCCGAAATGCTGGCTCGTTTGAACATAACTTCCGACGAATTCAAGGCCCGCCAGTACGACCACGAAGTGAAGGGTTTGAGCGTTGTCAAACCGTTTATCGGCAAGTGCCGCGATGTGGTTTCTGACGCTACGGTCACGATGATCGAACCGTTGAGTACCGAAGGGATCATCCTGTCGGCGGCCATGCTGCCGCGCTACAGCGATATTGATACTTACGACATGATGGCTTCCAGCATCGACCTGGCGATCCGCCGCGTGCTGGCGGTCGGCGGCAAGCTCGGCCACATGGCCGGTCTGGACAACTTCTGCTGGCCCGATCCGGTGCAGAGCGAAAAGACCCCCGATGGCGAATACAAACTTGCGCAGCTGGTGCGTGCCAATCAGGCGTTGTACGATTGCACCAAAGCATTCAAAGTACCGTGTATTTCGGGTAAAGACTCCATGAAGAACGACTCGACCCGCGGCGGCAAAAAGATCTCGATCCCGCCGTCAGTGCTGTTCAGTGTGATCGCCAAGATGGACGACATCCGTAATGCGGTAACGCTGGATGCCAAACTCGCCGGCGACGATGTTTACGTTTTGGGGATGACCAAAGATGAACTCGGCGGCAGCGAATACTTTGCCATGCTCGGCTACACCGGCAACAAAGTGCCGAAACTGGATATTAATGCGGCGTTGGCCATGTACGAAAAAGTGGCCGAAATCACCGGCAAAAAACTGGCTCACAGCTTGCATACCCCCGGTTTCGGTGGTTTGGCGGTCGGTTTTGCCAAGGTGGCGGTGGCCGGTCGTCTGGGGCTGACGGTGGATCTCTCGAGCATCCCCCAGAGCGGCGGCTTGAATACGGCTGAATTGCTTTATTCGGAAAGCAATACCCGCTTTATCATGACTGCTTCGCCGGATAAGCGCGACGAAATCGCTGCTATCCTCAAGGGTGTGCCGTTTGCCCGCGTGGGTACGGTTACCGGCGATGATGTACTCAAATTCCGCTCCGACGGTGCCGATACGACCTTTATCCTCAACGAGTTGGTCAAATCTTACAAATCGACTCTGGCGGGGATTTAACGGCCGCAATGGCGGAGCATAACTACATTTATCCGGAAAATGCGGTGCTGGCGGCGCCGCTTTCCGGGTATACAGATCTACCCTACCGGCGGAGCCTTCGCCGGCAGGGTTGTTTGTATTGTTTTACTGAAATGGTCGATGCCGCCAGCATAGCGTATAACAACAGTAATTCAGGCGGTTTGCTGCATCGCGGAGCGGATGAGGATTTTCTGGCCGTGCAGCTGGTGGGCGGCAATATGGAGCATTTGCGCATAGCCGTTGATGCCATCAATGAACACAGCTTTGATGTTTTCGATTTCAATTTGGGGTGCCCGGTACCTAAAGTGGCTAAAAAACATGCCGGAGCCGCTCTGGGGCGCGATGTGGAAATGGCGCTGAAGTGTTTTGAATTGCTGGCACAAAGGACGCGTTTTCCGATCACCGCCAAGATCCGGATTCTGGATGAAGTCGATCCGGCACCGACCCTGACTCTGGTGCGCGGCCTGTCGGAACTGGGCGCGCGGGCGATCACCATTCATGGCCGGGTAATGAGCAGATTTTATTCCGGAAATGTGTTCAGCAATATAATTGCCGAATGTGTGAAAGCGGTGCCGTCGACCCAAATCATCGCCAACGGCGGCGTTATGTCGTGGCACGATGCGGAAAAACTGCGCCGGGAAAGCACCTGTTCGGTGGTGATGACTGCCCGCGGTATGATGGGCAACCCATGGATATTCCGGGAAATCGCTGAACGGAACGATTTTATTCCGCCGACGGTGGAAGAGTGGGCCATGGAACTGAAACAACATATCGAAGATATGTGCAGTTATTACGGCGAGGGGCGCGGAATGACACTTTCGCGCAAGCTGATCCTCGATTATCTGCGGGGGCGCGGCTTCGGCGGCGAAAGCAAAAATCAGGCGTCCGGGTTGAGTTCGCTGGATGATTTTTACGCGTTTCTCGAGCGGATAAAGGTCAGGGGGCCGGCGGCATCGTATTTTGTCAATCCGCCGCGGGAACGGAGATTGCGCAAAGCATAGGTTTATGAATAAGCAAAGGAGTCTGATATGAAAAAGGCCAAGTTTATATTGATGACAGCGGCAGCTTTGAGTTTGGGTATGATGGTAACAAGCGGTTGTTCCGATAAAAAAGAAAAGGCTCAAATTGCTCATCAATCGCCGTTTGAACGGATCAAAGCTGAAGCCGGAAAAGGAGATGTCAAGGCGCAATACGATTTGGGTATCTGCTATTTTTACGGCTTGGAAACCGCCAAAGACATCAATCAGGCCATTATCTGGTGGGAACGCGCCGCCGCCGGCAATCATGCCCCGGCTTATTATCAGCTGGGCGCCTGTTACGAAGAGGGCACCGGGGTGATAAAGAATCAATATTATGCGTTGTATTGCTACCGTCAGGCGGCCCGCCTGGGCAGCGATCACGGGCAGTGCGCGGTCGGACGCTGCTATACAGATGGGATCGGCACCATGCCGATACTTTCGACGGCGGTGATCGAGTATCTGCCGGCGGCACTGAACGGCAATGCCGAGGCGCAGTACAATGTCGGCAAATTCTTTGCTGAAGGCAAATACTATCCTAAAAACTTTGCGTTGGCTTCATTCTGGTATCGGGAGTCAGCGCAGAAGAGTTACCGCAAGGCGCAGGAAGACCTGCCCAAACTCAAGCTGGAACTGTGATCAATTTCAGCGGATAAAAAGCGCGCCGAGGAGCGCGGCGGCGGCAATAATGTAAATAACGTTGGCTTTGTATTTCCACATCACCCATGCCGATGCCGCCGCAATCGCCAGCGGAATAAATCTGATTCCGAATGATCCGGCGGCAACTTCTGTTGTCAGCCACGCTCTGACATTGGCTGTGGTTACCGGGGTGGTGAATATACTTATATTGGCAAAAATCAATACTGCCGAACAGATCAGCCCCAGCGTGGCCGGGCGCATCCCGTAAAGCACCCCCTGAACCAGCCGGTTATGCTCCCACTTTTTGAAGTAATATGCCGCCAGCAGCACCAGAAATATGGCCGGAGTCAACAACCCCGCTGTGGTAGTGATCCCGCACAGGATACCTTCCCAGACGCCGCCATGGGCCTCGCCGACTTTGAATCCGACATAAGTGGCGGTATTGACTCCGATCGGGCCTGGTGTCATCTGCGATACCGCCAGCAGATTGGCAAACTCATCATTGCTCAAAAAACGGTATTTATCCACCAGATCGTGAATAAAAAGCGTGATCAGCACATAGCCGCCGCCAAAACTCAGCAACCCGTATTTTATAAAAAGTAAATAGAGCGAGAGCAGTTTCATCGGGCTTCTCCGGCATCCGGCTTTTCCACCGTCGGTTTTTGCGAAAATTTATAGATGATCCCCAACAGCGCACCGCTCAAAATCACATATACCGGCGAAACTTTGAACACAATAGCCGCCGTTGCCGCCGCAATTGCGGTCAGCAGCGTAAAGGAGTTTTGTACCGTTTTGCGCACCATTTTTATGGCCGTAAGCGTGATCAACCCGGTGATTGCCGCCTGGGCCCCGATAAACGCCCCCTGAATTGCCGGAATATTCAAATTCACATCTTTCAGAAAGATGGCAATAATCAGTATTATCAAAACCGATGGCGTGGCCACTCCCAGCAACGCCGACAACGCTCCGGCGATCCCCGCGCAGCGGAATCCGATGTAGAGCGCCGCATTGCCGGCGATGATCCCCGGCAAGGACTGGATGATCGCCATCATATCCAGCAATTCATTTTCATCCAGCAGCTTGCGCTTTTGGGTGAATTCAGCTTCGGCCACCGGCACAATGGCGTAGCCGCCGCCTACAACCAGCGCGGCGATCTTGAAAAATCCCCAGAACAGCATCAGGCATTTGGCTGCTTTGCTGCGGGGCATTGCATCTGAATCGGGCATAGCGATTATTTGGCCGGAGCCGGGATAAATTCAATGAAATCTATTTCCGCAACGGTGTTGCTTTTGGTGTATTGGCTGTTGCCGCTTACGTTGACGGCAAATTTTTCCGGGATTTGGCCGTAAATACGTTTGAAATCTTCGGCTACGTTGCGGGTTTCGGTGATCCATTCGCCGGCCTTGGAATCCTGATTGCGCATGACAATGTAGTTTACCGTAAGGATACCGCCGCCGTACTTGGCTTTGCCTTCGTAGCCGACCGGGGTAAGACCTTCCCAGCGGTAAGCAATGGATTTTTTAGCGACTGCGCCATCGTCAGTACCAATGTAAATAGCGACCGGCTGATCATCCCGGCGGCGTTTGCGGCCGTCAGCTTTATTGGGGTAGCTGATCACCCGCCAGCGCCAGCGCATGACCGGAGTTTTTTTCAGATCTACGACTTGGGGATTGGTGATGATGCCGCCGGTGGATTTATCGCATTTGATGGTCAGGATGCCGTCTTTTACTGTGCATTGAGTTTCCGGCACGCGCCATTTGGAGCCTTCGCTCTGCCAATTGGCTGGCTGACCGTTGGCTTGGGCATTGTCAAAATTTTCGCACCACGAGCTGTTGGCGGAGGGTTTGGAAGCATCTTCAGCATATATAAAAACGGTCGCGCTCAACGCGAGAGTGGAATAAATGACTTTTTTAAGATTCATAAAGAAAACTCCTTTTTTTTACAGATTATCTGGCTTCCTTTTTATAACGCTGATAACGCGCCGTGATATTGCTTACATATTTGCGGGTACCGGGAAAGGTTATATTTTCCAGTACCGGAGCATCCTTGTCTTTGGGGATCCAGGCGTTGGCCCGGGTCAATCCGGCATTGTATCTGGCCAATGCCAGTTCGGTTGAGTATTTGTAATCTTTGAACCGTTTCAGGCTGTCGCTCAAATACCAGCAGCCGATTTCCAGATTCAGCTGCGGATCAAAAAGTTCCTCGCGGCTGGGCAGTGGTTTGCCATGGGCTTTGGCCCAGTCGGCCGCCGCCAGATTGGGCATGATCTGCATCAGACCGATTTCGCCGGCTTTGCCGACTTCGCGCGGGTTGAAACGGCTTTCTTCATAGACCACAGAACGCACCAGCAGCGGGTCAAGTCCGTGTTTGGCGGCCGCCGCGTTGATTGCCTGATCGAAGTTGGTATCATCAACTTGGAAAAAACGGAAATTATAAAAGTAACAGCACGCCGCCGCGACCATACAGCCCCAAGCCGGCAGCAACAGCCACCGGCGTAAAGATTTCTTCTTTCTTAAGCTGCTTACAGTCATATTGCACTTGTGTCTTTATAAAAAATTGCTCAAAGCGGTTTTTTCCCGGTTTTCGGAAACATTTTTTTGAATATCGCCTGATTTTCAGGCTGCTTGAGATATTGCCCCGCCTGATCGATCGCCGCACGATCCAATTGATAGTTGACCAGTACATCGCAGCCTTGAACTTTTACGGTCAGCGCTTTATTCATTGTTTTGGCCAAGGCGGTATCATTGCTGAAAACAGCTTGCAACAGCGCTTTGAGCATTATTTTCAGCTGTATACTGTTCATTTGTGCTGTGGCTTTATTGGTACAGATCAGTTTGATTTGCAGTTGGGCTTCTTCGACTTTTTCGTTGCCGGAAAGCTCAAACGCAGCAATTATGTTTTTGGTATTGTTTATTTGCGTTGGCACAGATTTCTGATCCATGGCCATAGCCCCCAGAGTGGTGTGATCTACTATATCATCCAGATCGTTTCCGCCTTTGAGGGAATCGGTAATGGCCGCTGCAAGTGCATCAGGTGATTCGGCGATCATGATCACATCATCGGCCAGATAGGTCATGGCCATACAGCGTTCGGTGGAATCGTAACTTGTGCTGTTATAAATATAAACAGTGTGCCCGTTGATGGTTTTTATTTGCATATTTTGCTGCATTTCCATCGAAACCATACCGCGCTGGAAGAGCGAGGCAAACACGCTTTCCGGCAATTCCGTACTCATATAGATGTACTGCATGGTCTTTTTTTCCGGCACCGCAACTATAGCCAGCCAAAGCTGTCCGCTGGCTATATCGGTAACAGCAATACCTTCTTTCTGATAGAGTTTATCCAGCAGAAAATTTACTTCCTGAATCTGTGGACTCTTTTCGGCAACTTTTTCCAATACGCCCATTTTCAGCAGACGGTTGGCATCCAAACGTACTACGATTCCGGCTTGAGCCGGAATAAAACTTTCCGGCACTGCCGCCGCACAGACTCCTGTCAGGATAAATACGAGGCAAAGAAATTGAAAAATGCGGTTCATACAATTCGCCTTTCCATCGGCTGATTTAATACTTAAAGCGGGAAGACCGTTTACCGGCCTTCCCGCCATGATGATTTATTGTTTATTTTCGGCTGCGGCCAGTTTTTCCTGTTCGCGCTTGGGCAGTACCACCTGCAGATGCAGTTCACGCAGCTGCTTGGGCGTTACCGGCGCGGGCGCGTTCATCATCAAATCCTGCGCCTGCTGGTTGAACGGGAACGCAATGATCTCGCGGATGTTCGGTTCGTCCGCCAGCAGCATGACCGTACGGTCAACGCCGGGGGCAATACCGCCGTGGGGCGGCGCGCCGTGTTTGAACGCGTTGATCATGCCGCCGAATTTATCATCGACCACGCTGCGGTCATGTCCGGCGATCTCAAACGCCTTGTACATGATTTCCGGCCGGTGGTTACGGATGGCGCCGCTGGAGAGTTCGATACCGTTGCAGACAATATCGTACTGATACGCCAGAATATCCAGCGGATCTTTGTTTTCCAGCGCGTCCATACCGCCCTGCGGCATGGAGAAGGGGTTGTGGCTGAAGATCACCTGATTGGTTTCTTCGTCCAGCTCGAACATGGGGAAGTCCACGATCCAGCAGAACTTGAAGACGTTGGGGTCGATCAGATCCAGCCGCTTGCCCAGTTCCGGGATTACCGCGCCGCCGGTCTTGATAACATTCTTTTCGCTGTCGGCCAGGAAGAACAGCGCATCACCTTCCTGAATATTGCCGGCCGCTTTGAGTCCCGCCAGAATTTCCGGATTGAGGAACTTGACGATGGGGCTCTTTTCGCCTTCGGCGGTCCAGATGATGTAGGCCATACCTTTGGCGCCGTTTTCCTGTGCAAAGCCGATCATGTCGTCAAAGAATTTGCGCGGTTTGCCGGCGACCTGCGGCGCTTTCATGGCCCGCACCACGCCGCCGTTGGCCACGGTGGAGGCAAAAGCCTTGAATTCGCAATCGCGGAAAAGTTCGGTTACGTCGATCATTTCGATCGGGTTGCGCAAGTCAGGCTTGTCCGAACCGAAGCGTTTCATGGATTCGCGGTAGGGAATCCGCACAAACGGCGGCTTGGAGTAATCTTTGGTGGAGAATTTACCGAAGACCGCATCGAACATACCTTCGATGACCGCAAAGATGTCTTCCTGATTGACAAAGCTCATTTCCACATCCAGCTGATAAAATTCGCCGGGGCTGCGGTCGGCGCGGGCATCTTCGTCGCGGAAGCAGGGCGCAATCTGGAAATAGCGGTCAAAACCCGACACCATCAACAGCTGCTTGAACTGCTGCGGAGCCTGCGGCAGCGCGTAAAATTCGCCCGGATGCAGACGCGAGGGTACAAGGTAGTCGCGCGCGCCTTCGGGACTGCTGGCCGTCAGGATCGGGGTCTGGAATTCGTGGAAACCCTGAGCGTGCATGTATTCGCGCATGGCAGCGATAACTTCGCTGCGCAGGATGATGTTTTTGTGCAGTTTTTCGCGGCGCAGATCCAAAAAGCGGTACTTCAAGCGCAGCGTTTCGGGCGCGCTGTCATCTTTAGCCACCTGGAACGGCAGAACTTCACATTCACCAAGAACTTCCATAGCTTCGGCCACCACTTCGATCTCGCCGGTGGCCAGTTTGCTGTTGACCGTTTCGGGAGTCCGCGCGACAACCGTACCGGTAAAAGCGATCACGCTTTCCACCCGCCAGCGTTCAAGTTCCTGATAGAAATCCTTTTCCGGGTCGATCACCACCTGGGTCAGACCATAGTGGTCGCGCAAGTCAATAAAGATCACGCCGCCGTGGTCGCGGACACTGTGTACCCAGCCCGCAATTTTGACGGTCTGGCCGACTTCGCTCTTGCGGAGCGCTCCGCAAGTATGTGTACGAAATTGTTCCATAATAATTTATACCTTTGTATGGTTTATATTGCAGCTTATTTGGTCAGCGCCAGATCGCGCGCCGCGGCCATGAGTTTGTATTTGGATGCCAGTTGCGAACGCTGACCGGCCGGTTCTTTGCCGGTGGCAAGCATGTTCAGAAACTCGTCGCGCACGATGGCAAAGTGGAACTCATGGCCATCGACCATGCACGAGGGCGGAGTTACCAGCAGACGGCCGTCGGGTTGGACCGTTACGGTCGAATCGTTGTAACCAAGTTCGGCCAGGCGCTTTTCGATAACGCACTTCATTGCTTCGGCACTCATGGTCAACGGCTTGACCAGCACCAGTGCTTTGAACGCAGTATCGGGGCCCTGTTCCACAAAAAGATCCGCCAGCGTACCGCGGGCGACCTGATGGTGCATATCGCCGCCGCCGGCCGGAGCTTCCAGATTCCACTGGGTGTGGACGCGCACGGTCACACCGTTGTAGGCAGCATCCAGCACGCCATTGCAGGCAACTTTCAGCACATTGTTTTCCACACAGTCGGCCAGATCGGCGGGGAAAGCGGGAGTTTTGGTGATAAGTTCAAACTTATCGGCGGGTACATCGGTGCTGGTCAGCGTGGCATCAATGAGTTTGACATCTTTATCGTAATCAATGGCTTTGTCGCCATAAAGCATCCACTGGGCGTTATCCAGCAAATGGGTGGTTACGTCGCACAGACCGCTGCCCTGTTTGTTGACATCAAAGTACCAGGCCGGACGCACCAGAGGAGCGCCGTTGACGGTCTTGTACAGGTGGTGAACGGTGCCGTTTTCGATCATCGGTTCATCGCCCTGGCGGAACTCGCCGAAGATCTCTTTGGTCAGCATCAGATCTTTGAGCAGTCTTGCCGGAGGTTCCTGACGGCCGGTCATAATATCGACAATGGGTTTGCCGCCGGAAGCAAGCGTGCGTTCCAGTACGGCAGCGCCTTCGCTGTTGATGGTAACAGGCTTGTCGGTCAGAATGGCGCAACCGGCTTTGTGCATGGCTTCGAGGTAGTAGACCTTCTGGTCGTTGCGTCCGGCAAATACTGCAATATCAACGAGTTTGGCTTCGGCCGCAGCCACGGCTTTTTCCAGAAAATCGTTGCCGGTGTAGACATGGTAGATCCAGTCGGTCGGTTCTTCGGCACGTTCGTTGAACGCATTGACCAGCTTCATGTAGTTATCCAGATCCGGCCCGGCTTCCGAAAAGATATAGACGTCGCGACTGATCTCTTCGTGACGGCGGCGCAGGATCAATCCGGCGTGGAAATGCCCCGGATTGACGATTACGAGCGTATGCATGAAAATATCTCCTTTTTAGGTTTATAAAAAAACTGCAAATATATATCAAAAGATAATTTACCACCGCAAAGCACTTAAAACAAATTTGAAAGTGCTTTTTTATCACTTTTTGTCGGTTTTTTGCCGGTTATATTCCGTGATGGGGCTGCAGTTGACGTTCGTCAGCAGTTTTGAGCAGTTTTTTACAGCTAATGAACAATACCGTCATGTTGAGAGCGGCTACCACCGCCCACGAGGCCGGATAGACCAGCAGGATCGATTCCATAGTCCCGTAAACCGGGAAGATGTATTTCATCCACAAGATCCGCAGGAAACAAGTCCCTACCAGCGTGGATACTGCCGGCAGCAGGGAGTTGCCCAGACCGCGCAGCGCTCCGCTGGAGGTATCCATAAAGGCAATCAGAAAGTAGACCGTAAACATCAAATGTGCCCGCATGACCCCGAAGCGGATCACTTCCGCATTGCCGCTGAAGATCCGGATCATCCATGGCGAGAGTGCGCTCATGCCGACCCCGCAGATCAGATTGATTCCCAGCGAGAGGATCATGCAAATATGTATGGCTTTGATCAGGCGGCGGTATTGCTGCGCTCCATAATTCTGCCCCACCGCCGCAATCGTAGTGTGGTGCAGGGCAAATACCAGCGCATAAAGCAGCATTTCGAGGTGGAATCCGGCGGTCATGCCGGCTACAGCGTTGACCCCGAACGTGTTGATGCCGCTTTGCACCACAATATTGGAAAGCGAAAAACACCCGGATTGCAGCCCCGCCGGTATGCCGATTTTAAGGATGCCCTTGAAAGAAGATTTTTCAACCCGCAAATTCTTGTAACGCAGACGCGTCGCACCATGAGCGTTCTGCAGCCGGCGCAACGCCAGAAAAGCCGACAGACACTGGGATATTACCGTAGCCAGTGCCACCCCGGCTACATCCATATTTACGAAGACGACCAGTATAAGATTCAAGACTATATTGATTGTACCGGCTATGCAGAGAAAGTACAACGGAGCTTTGGTATCGCCCACGGCGCGCAAGATGGCGCAGGCAAAATTGTAGATGATCTGGAACGGTACCCCCACAAAGCAGATGGCCAGATAGAGCATGGATTGCTCCCGCGACGCTTCCGGTATGCCGGTTACTCTGACCAGCCAGTGCAATGTACTCCAGCCCAAAAGCGCCACTGCAATACCGCCAATCACGCTTACAGCCACGGTGGTATGGACCATGCGGGTCATTCTTTTGCTGTCTTTAGCTCCGTAATATTGCGCCGCCAGCACATTTGACCCGGTGGAAATACCGGTCATTACGTTCAACAGCAGCCCCAGCAGCGGGGTGGTTGCGCCGATCGCTGCCAGCGATTCCGGGCTGCCCCACTGACCGATCACTACCATGTCAGCCGCCACAAAGGCCAACTGTAAAAGATATGTCAAAGCCAACGGTGCGGCATAACGGATCAATTTGGCCGTCAGCGGGCCATGGCTCATATCAATAGTGTTGCGTTTGGCACTCATGTTGGTCTTAACTAAAATTCCGCCGGTAAAACACAATTTTACCGGCGGAAAGGTCTTGTTGATCGGGTTTTATTTGCGTTTGATGATCAGTTTGCCGCTGGAGGCTTTCGGCAGTGTGATTTCCAGACAGCCTTCCACACCCATGACGCAGTCGACCATTTGGCCGTTGTATTCTGCACACCAGTCGCCGGCACCGGCAACGTACAGCACAGTGGTCTTGTCGCCGCTGCTGCCTTCGATGGCCAGATCGGCTTCCGCGCCGTTGGCATCGGCCTTTTGCGCGGTTATCCAGCAATCGTACCCGGCGGTAAAGCGCTGCGGTTCAAAGTAGGCTCCATACCAGTTCATCACCGGCGAAGAAAGTCCGCCGAAATGGCAGCACCCGGCGCCGCGGTGGCTGCTGACCGAAAAGTGTTCGAAGCAGTAACGCGACTGATCGACTTCGTTTTTCCACACGTTCAAGGCGGTGATGGCGATCTTGCGGGCAAACTCGCTGCGGTTGTCGTCCAGCGCCGCCTTCCAGTAGAACCACTGGTGCGGCATCCAGACGCAGCCGTTCCAGTAGCCGTCGG
>SUWA01000049.1 GCA_015061695.1 Lentisphaerota bacterium | reverse complement strand
ACGGTCAGAGCAACGAACCCAAAGCGGTTCCGCTGGTTGACTTCAAACTCACCCGCATCAATCCGCTGCAATGCGTTACCGGTTACGACCTGCCGATGTACAAAGCCGATATCGACTTTCTGCTGGCGCGCCAGATCGCGTTCGGTCATACCGGGTATTTGTGGGATGGCGGCAGCGGCCACTTCGGCTTCAGCCGGATCATCCAGATGAACAAAGACGATTTGCGCAACGTGCTGAAGAGCTACTTTATGATGCGTCAGCTGCAGGAACAGTATATCGGCGTGCCGGTCAAAAATATATCCTATAATATTGATGACGAGCTGGTCAGCGCTTCGGATATGCTCAAGAAGAATCTGAAAAATTCCGGTATGGTCAAGATCGAATACTCCAATGGCCTGACGGTCTGGGTCAACTGCAGTACCGAAGAATACTGGAGCGTGGAAGTTGACGGCATGACGCTGGAACTGCCTCCGAACAGCCACGCGGCGTTCCGTCAGGATGTGCTTTTGCAGTATTCCGGCGAAAAGGATGGTTCCCGGGTCGATTACTCGCGCGGTCCGCTTTACACCTATGTGGACGGCCGCGGCAACAACACGGTGTTTCCGGAGATCCAGGCCGCCAATGCCTATGTGATCTTTGCGCAGGCCGACGGCAGCAAAAAACTCATCCCCGCGCCGTTTATGAGTGCCGAAGCTGTCGGTAATCTGGGTGCCTCGCAGGCCGTGGCGCTGGATCGCGGCGGCAAGGTGATGGCTGACAAGATCATCATGGATATGATCGACAACGGCAAGGGCCGCTTCAACACTGTCGAAAAAGTATTTGCTTATCAAATCAAATAACCTTATAAAGGAGAAAAAATGAAACACAATTTTACTCTCACTGATGTGATCGGAGCCTGTACGGCAGCGCTGTTGCTGGCGGCAGTGATCCCGCTGGTGGCCCAACAGGCTGCCGAAAACGCCAAACTTACCGCTTGTGCAGATAATCTGCGTCAGATCGGTGCCGCCGAACACGCTTACGCCGGAGACAACGACTCCTATCTGGCGATCGGTGTCGGTGCTTTTCTTAAAGAAGGCGGCATGGTGCGTGCGGCCACTTACAACAACGAAACTCCGCCGATGCTGCTGATCCGCAATGGCTACCTCAAGATCGAAGATAAACCCGCCGCTACGGTTGCGCAGCTGCGCGAACGCTTTTTCCGCTGCCCGGAAGACAGTGTCAACTTTTCCAAAACCTTGACCGGCTGGCGCGCGCCTTACCCGAACATTTCCTACCAGTATTGCTGGTTCACCACCCAGAAGGGTCTGGCGCAGAACTCCTATCCGCGCAAGACCAAACCCGAACAATCCGACGATTACGGTTTGCGGGCAAATATCGACCGCGACGATCCGGGCTGGTACATTTTTGCCGACTTGATGAAAGCCACCAGCAAAAAGTGGTGCCATCCCAAAGACGGCAAGGCTAAAAGCAACCATGTTGATGCGCTCAACTGCCTTTACATCGGCGGTCATGTCAAGAGCCACGCCATTCTGCCGGAACATGAAAAACATGTGGAAACCAGTATGAACCGCTTTACACTCTTCTATGAAGATGTAGAATAAGGTTCTTGAACAAAAAGTATATATCAAACCGTGAATCTTCCCAGGTTGGAGGATCACGGTTTGAGTTTATAAATCAGGGAGATATTTATGCAGATAACTTTTCTTGGCACCGGTGCGGCCGACTGGAACTGGTCGATCCCGCTGGATGATACCCGGCGCGGCAGCTGCTGCACGCTGCTGGATGGCAAAGTGTTGATCGATGCCGGCGCTACAGTATTGCAGAGTCTGGATCGTTGCGCGGTGGCATGGAACACAGTGGAAGCTGTTGTGCTGACCCACTCGCACAGCGATCACTTTAATGTTCAGGCGGTCAACGCCATTGCTGAAGCGCCCGGCAGAACGCAGAAACTGCACTTTTTCGGTGCGCCGGAAGCCGCCGCTCTGCTCAACAGCAGCGTGGAAAAACACCCCCTGCAGTGGGGCGACAGGTTTGAGTTCAATCGTCTTGCATTTACGGTACTGCCCGCCAATCACCTGATCAACGGCGCCACGCGCGAGGAGTCATTCAATTATCTGATAACGACCCCGGAGGGCAAACGGCTTTTTTACGCGCTGGACAGCGCCTGGATCACCACCCGCGCCAGACATCTGCTCGGCGGCGAATTGCTGGATATGATCATCTGGGATGCCACCAGCGGAACCACCTTCTGTGACTGGCGTTTTGCCGAACACAACGACCTGAAAATGATCGCATATATGCGCGAATCCATGTTCAAGGCCAAGTTGATTTCCGGCAGTACCGGACACGTATTCAACCACATTGCCCGCACGCTCTGGCCGGCAGATGATGCCGCCCGGTCGGCTGCCGCCGCCGAATACGATGGTATTCTGGCATTTGACGGTATGCAGATGACGTTGTAAATATAGCAAAATACCCGTATTTTATACTTGCAAATAGCATATTTTATGTTATTTTATTGCGTAAACTTTTTTCGGGTATAAAAAATAAATTCACAGAAGCGAAAGGTGTGAGAAGATGTCCGTTACATCGTTGCACGAAGTTTTGAAGATCGCAGTCGAAAACAATGCGTCCGACATTCATATCAAAGAAAATTCGCCGGTCTATTACCGGATCGACGGGTCGATGGTCGGCTGCGACTTTGTTGCCGACAGCGAACTGCTCGACAACTTTATCCATCAGGTATCCAACGAAAAACAGCGTGCCGCGCTGGACGAAACCGGCGACCTCGACCTCTCGCACCGCGAGGACGAAGTGGGGCGTTTCCGTGTAAACATCCACCGGCAGCGCGGCCTGATCGGTATCACGTTCCGCTGGGTGAAAAACGAGATCCTCAACTTTGAACAGCTCGGTTTGCCTATGGTTTTGACCGAAATCGCCAAAGCCAAGCGCGGTATCATCATCATTACCGGTACCACCGGCAGCGGTAAATCCACCACCATGGCCGCTATTCTGCAGTATATCAACACCTACCGCAACGAACACGTCATTACGATCGAAGACCCGATCGAATATGAGTTTGAAGACAATTCTTCGATCTTTGAACAGCGCGAAGTCGGTCTGGATACTGACAGTTTCTTCGGTGCGCTCAAACACGCTTTGCGTCAGGACCCGGATATCATCATGGTCGGGGAAATGCGCGACCGCACCAGCTTTGAAGCCGCACTGCAGGCCGCCGATACCGGCCATTTGGTCATCACCACGCTGCACGCATCCAATGCGTCGCAGACCATCACCCGTATTCTGGATATGTTCGAGAAAAACGAACAGGATGCCATCCGCGAAGCGCTGGCATCCAACTTGCGGGCGGTCATTTCGCAGCGTCTGGCGCCGCTGGCCGGCGGGGTTGGCCGCGCTCCGGTCAACGAAATCATGCTCAACACGCCGATCATCAACAAACTCATTCGGGAAGACCGCATGGAAAAACTCTCCTCGGCTATTCAGGGCGGTCAGGGCGACGGCATGATGAGTTTCAACCAGTGTTTGCTGGAGCTGGTCAACGCCGGCAAAGCCACGCGCGAAGATGCGCTGGCAATTTCTGACAACCCCGAAGGCCTGAAGATGAACTTTGAAGGTATCTTCCTGTCGTCGGATGCCGGCGGTCTGGTCGGCTGATAAATCGATTTTTTACTTTATTTATATTTAACATACCACAGGAGTTGGGTTGATTATGAGAAGTGATGTAATGAAAAAGGGCGAAGAACGCGCCCCGCACCGCGCTTTGATGCGCGCCACCGGCATTATGGGCAAAGATATTGACAAGCCGTTTATCGGCGTCTGCAACAGCTACACCAATATCGTGCCCGGCCACTGCCATTTGCAGGAAGTCGGCAAACTGGTTTGCGATACCATCCGCGAAGCGGGCGGGATCCCCTACGAATTCAATACCATGGCGATCTGCGACGGTATCGCCATGGGCCACGGCGGCATGAAATACAGTCTGCCCAGCCGGGAAATCATTGCCGATACGGTGGAATCCATGCTTATGGCGCATCCGGTGGATGCGGTCATCTGTATACCCAACTGCGACAAGATCGTACCGGGTATGCTTATGGGCTGTATGCGCGTAAATATTCCCACGATCTTCTGTTCGGGCGGCCCGATGGCAGCCGGCAAGCCCCGCAACGGATCGGATTCGGACTTGATCACGGTTTTTGAATGGGTGGCCAAACACCGCATCGGCGAAGTTTCTGACGAAGAACTCGCCTGTCTGGAATGTGATGCCTGTCCCGGCCCGGGCGCCTGTTCGGGTATGTTCACTGCCAACAGCATGAACTGCCTGTGCGAAGCGCTGGGCATTGCTCTGCCCGGCAACGGCACCACGCTGGCCACCAGCGCCGAGCGCAAAGAGTTGTGGAAACGCGCTGCCCGGCGCGCCGTGGAAATGGCGCTCGATCCCAACGCCAAAACTGCGCGCGACTTTGCCACGCCGGAAAGTTTCTACAACGCGCTGGTGCTGGATATGGCCATGGGCGGAAGCTCCAACACCATCTTGCACACTCTGGCCGTTGCCAACGAAGCCGGGGTGCCGCTTGACCTCAAGAAACTTGATGCCATCAGCAAAGCTACTCCGCACATTTGCAAACTTTCGCCCTCCAGCGATGTACATATCCAGGACTGCCACGCGGTCGGCGGCATTATGGCGATCATGAAAGAAGCCGCCAAGCTCGGCACGATCAAACTTGATGCCCCCTGTGTATCCGGCAAGACCATCGGCGAAGAGATCGCCGCTGCGCCTGATGCCGACGGCACGATCATCCGCAAGCTGGATAACCCCCACAGTGCCACGGGCGGTCTTTCGGTGCTGTTCGGCAATCTGGCCGAAAACGGCTGCGTGGTCAAATCGGCCGGGGTTTCCAAAGCCATGCTCGTGCATCGCGGCCCCGCAGTGATCTTTGAAAGTCAGGAAGAAGCCTGCGAAGGTATTCTGGCCGGCAAAGTCAAGTCCGGCGACGTGGTCGTTATCCGCTACGAAGGCCCGAAAGGCGGCCCCGGTATGCAGGAAATGCTCGCACCTACCAGCTACATCATGGGCCGCGGTCTGGGCGACAGCGTAGCGCTGATCACCGACGGCCGTTTTTCCGGCGGTACGCACGGCGCGTGCATCGGCCATATCAGTCCCGAAGCTGCCCGCGGCGGTCTGATCGCCTATGTGGAAGATGGCGATATGATCTCGATCGACATACCCAACCGCTCCATCGTGCTGGAAGTCGATGATGCGGTGCTGGCCGAACGCAAAAAGAACTTTGTGGCTCCGCCGCCGAAAGTTACCAAAGGCTATCTGGCCAAATACGCCGCGCTGGCCACCAGCGCTGATACCGGCGGTGTGCTGCGCGTGGAGGCGTAAAATTGGAAAATTTTCTGCTTGCTGAACTGAAAAAAGCGGCGCAGTGGATCGATGCTGCCATCAAAAGCAGCACCTTTCCCGATGCGGTCAGACCCGATTTTCTGGCCCAAGCCATGCGTGCTTATCCGGAAGTCGGCGGCAAACGGCTGCGCCCGGCGATCATGCTCTGGAGCGCGGCCGCGGCCGGCGGCGATATGCAAAAAGTTGTTCCGGCCGCTGCTGCGCTGGAAGTTTTCCACAATTGGACTCTGGTGCATGACGATATAATCGACGGCGACGAAACCCGCCGCAATCAGCCGACTGCGCATGTGGTTCTGGCGCAGGCGATCGATATGGCTGAACATCGCCGGAGCAAATTCGGCTGTGATATGGCCATATTGGCCGGCGATCTGATGCAGGCATGGGCGTTTGATTTTATTGATCAATGCGACTGCAGTGCCGGACTCAAGCTCAAACTGGCGCGGGAACTGCGCGACTGCGGCTATCTGAAGCTGGTTTCCGGCGAAGCCGAAGACGTGGTGATGAGTTACCGCTATGCCGGAGATGTTTCGGAAGCAGAAATGTTTGCCATGCAGACGGGCAAAACCGGTGCTTTGCTGCATTACGCCGCCCGCGCCGGGTGGATGCTGGGCAAGGGGTATCCGGAAGCCTGGGATGAACCCGAAGCCGTGGCACTGGGGCGTTTCGGCGATGCTCTGGCGCTGGCATTTCAGCTGCGGGATGACTATTTGGGCGTATTCGGCAAACTCGAAGAATTCGGCAAGCCGATCGGCTCGGATCTGCAGGAAGGCAAGGCTACTCTGCTGCTGATCCACGCACTGAAAAATCTGCCCGCAAGCGAGGAAGAAAAATTGAGTAAACTGCTTTATCTTGAAAGCTATACCGCTGAAGATCTTGAGCAGGCGCGTCAACTTTTCCGTCAGTGTTCCAGCGTGGAATATATGCTGGATGCGATCAAAAAATATTCTGCCGAAGCAGTCGATGCATTGACAGTTCTGCCTGACAGCGACGGCAAAAAACTGCTTCAGCTTCTGACCGAATACCTTATCAACCGGGAGAAATGATTTTTATGACCGAGTATCTGGTTATAACCTGCGGCGGGACCGGGGGGCATTTCTACCCCGGTTTGAGCATTGCCCGCGCCCAGCTTGCCCGCGGCAAAAAGGTTTTGCTTCTGTTGAGCGGCAAAAACGCGGAAGCTCAAAGCCGGATCGCCGGAAAATTTTCGGTTCCGTGCCGTACATTGCCTTACATGCCCTCGCCTTCGCCCAAGCACCCGCTCCGCTGCTGGCAGTTTTTGCGGGGGCTGTTTTCCGGCAAAAAAATCGCCCGGATGATCATGCAGTCCGAAAAACCCGACGCTGTTCTGGGCATGGGTTCGTTTGCTTCGCTGCCGGTGATCTGGGCGGCCAAAAAGCTCCGGCTGCCGGTTTTTCTGCACGATGGCAACGCCAGGATCGGCCGGGCCAACCGTCGCTTGAGCCGCTATGCCCAACTCCTGGCAACGGCGTTTCCGGCGGTCAACGGCAATAAAGTGCGCTGCAAGTGCGTAGTTGCCGGTATGCCGCTGCGTCCGGAACTTAAACAGGAAACTTTGAGCAAGATCGAGGCAATCAGGGTTTTGAACGGGAAATACGACGGTTTGCTGGAAGCCGGACACTTTACTATCCTGCTTTTCGGCGGCAGTCAGGGTGCGCGCAAGCTCAATGACGTTTTTGGCCGCGCCGTAAAGCGTCTGGCCGGCAAATACGGCCGGATCCAGCTGATCCATTTGAGCGGAGTTGGCGAATTCAGCGCCATGGCATCGTTTTATGCTGAAAATGATTACCCGGTGCTGCTGCTGGACAGTTTGAGCGAAATGCACTGGGCGTACAATGCTGCTGATCTGGTCATTGCCCGCAGCGGCGGCAGCAGCGTGGCCGAGATCAATGCGTTCGGCAAATACGCCGTGCTGGTACCGTATCCGTATGCCATGGAGCTGCATCAGGATGACAATGCCGGTTATCTCAAGAGCCTCGGCGCTGCCGAAGTATTGTCCGATGCTGCGTTGACTGAAGAAAAGGCTTTTGATTTATTGGAAAAACTTTATCTGGCCGGTGATCTGGCACAAAAAGGCTGCAGCGCGCGGCGTTCTGATGCCTGGGACGGCGCTAAAAATATGCTTGATCTGATCGATCGGAATTGCGGAGCAAAGTAAGATGAAAAAAGTTTTGGTCATTGGCGGCAGCGGGCATGTTTCCGGGGCCGTTGTCCGCGCGGCGCTGGCGGCAAATTACGAGGTATTCACCATTACCCGCGGCACCCGTCCGGCGGTGGGACCGGTTACGGAACTCTATGCTGACCGGCACGATGAAGCTGCCATGCAAGTTGTGGCGCAGCAGCTGGCCGGCAAGGAATTTGCAGCAGTCATTGACTGTATTGGTTTTAATGCTGACGATATGCGTCAGGATCTGGAACTCTTTGCGCCGCTGACTGATCACCTGCTTTTTATTTCCACAGACTGGGTCTACGAGCCGACTTTGCGGCGCTATCCGCAACCGGTAAAGGATTCTCCTTACATAACTTGCGACCGCAATGGAGCCGAAGCCTACGGCTGGGGCAAACTCATGGCCGAAAATTATTTGCGCGAACATGCTCCAAAAGGTTTGAATTATACTGTTTTCCGCCCCTGCCACATTTACGGTATGCCCTCGGAATTAGGTTGTTTCCCCGGCCATTGCCGCGATGCGGAGCTGATAAAGCGGATGCTTGATGGCGAAACTCTCAAGCTGGTGGATAACGGCCGCTTGCTGCAGCAGCCCATCGACTGCGATGATTTGGCCCAAACCATGATCAGTGCGGTCGGCAACAGTTCAAGTTATGGACAGGTTTTCAACATGGCTGGGCCGGATATTGTTGAATCGCGCGAATATTATGCGATCATTGCCGGGGCGCTGGGTGTGGAGCTTAAAACTGAAGATATTGATTATCAAACTTATCTGGAAGCCAATCCCGGCCACCGGCCCTTTCTTTTCCACCGCATTTACCGGCAGGATGATTTGAAAAATGCCCGTTTGCATGTGCCGTCAACCGCATTGAAAGATGGTTTGAGAAAGCATACTCTGCTGTTGAAACAGAAGAAAGGACTGTAAATTATGAAAATACATGTTTTGGGGTCGCTCTCCGGCACCGAACCGTTCAAGAACCGTCAGCATACGGCGTGGGTGCTGGAACTGGATAACGGGCATTTGTATTGGTTTGATGCCGGCGAAAATTGTTCGCATACCGGTTATCTCAAAGGGTTGGATTTTTTCAATATCAAAGCGATTTTTATTTCGCATCCGCACTACGACCACATGGCCGGTTTGCTCAATATCTTTTCTGTCTACAGCAAGATGCACTATATTGAACAGGATACGACCACCTGGCGCGATTTTGATGTGTTTATGCCGGTGCCGGAGCTGTGGGAGCCGTTTGAATCGCTGACCCGGACTCTGGCAGCGTGGCCGCCGGTAACGGAAGTAAGAAATCACTTGCTGACTGATGGCGGAAAATTCGAAAATGACGAGATCAAGATCGAATTCCGCGGTAATTGCCATATCAAAACACAGCCGGGCGAACCGCTGAAAAGTTTTTCGTTCCGCATTTCTGCCGAAGGCAAAACGGTAGTCTATTCCGGCGATATTGCCGATCCGGATGAAATCGGCGATTGGAGCAAAGCGTGTGATGTTTTGCTTATGGAAAGCGGGCACCACCATCCGTGGGATGTTTGCAAATACTGGCGCGAAAATGCTTGCAATATCGGTCAGGTGATCTTTATGCACCACGGCCGCGATGTACTCTATATGCCGACCGAAAGCAAGATACGCTGCCGCCGTGCCCTGGGTAAAGAGGTCATCTTCGCCCAAGACGGCATGACTTTTGACCTGTAAACCGCCTGCCGGCTGTAAAAAAAAGAGGGGGTGTGATTTTGGGGAGAGAGAAAACTTTTTTTGAGGAAAAAAGTTTTCTCTCTCCCCAAACCCCTCTCTCTTTCAAAAAACCTTTTCCTGCCTTTTACATTTTTGCTTCCGCAAAAATGTAAAAGGCGAGTTCGTATTGAGGTAGAGGGTTTGCTGTTGGGCCGTGTAATACTTACCGCAGGGTCGGCCGCTACAGTTTGGATGCAATGTTTTGGGGCGGCGTAAAGCAACCGGCGCTCGGTGAGCATGATGTTTACGGATAGGTACGGATAAGTACGGATAAGTACGGAGAGATACCCTGCTGTACAACAGTAACGCGGCATCTGCCGCCACAAACTTGTTTGCTTACACCTTACGGCCGCCTGATGTGATCCACACCGGCGCCTCCGTACAAATCCGTACAAATCCGTACACCACAGCACTGCCAAGCCGGCAACCTGTTTTATTTCAATTGCTGCGCGCCGGCTCCGGCACCGGGATGACAGATGATGGTTTCCGGAGTACGGATAAGTACGGAGAGATACCCTGCTGTACAACAGTAATGCGGCATCTGCCGCCACGAACTTGTTTGCTTACACCTTACGGCCGCCTGATGTGATCCACACCGGCGCCTCCGTACAAATCCGTACAAATCCGTACACCACAGCACTGCCAAGCCGGCAAGCGACCGGCTTTATTTCAATTGCTGCGCGCCGGCGCCGGCACCGGGATGACAGCTGATGGTTTCCGGAGTACGGATAAGTACGGAGAGATACCTTGCTGCACAACAGTAATGCGGCATCTGCCGCCACGAACTTGTTTGCTTACACCTTACGGCCGCCTGTTGTGATCCACACCGGCGCCTCCGTACAAATCCGTACAAATCCGTACAAATCCGTACAAATCCGTACACCACAGCACAGCCAAGCCGGCAAGCGACCGGCTTTATTTCATTTGCTTACACCTTACGGCCGCCGGTTGTGATCCAAACCGGCGCCTCCGTACAAATCCGTACAAATCCGTACCCCACAGCCACGGCCGACTAACAAATCATACACTGCAAATGACGGAAAGTAAAAATCTGACGGAAATAACCTTTCCGTCAGATTTTGAGCTTGAAATTGGTGAAATGACGGTAAAATGACGGGAGTTTTCCGTCATTTTTTTCAGTGACGGCAATACGTTTTTTATTTTTGCCGTAACTCCTGAAAAGAGAGCGGGCGGAAATTCTTCTTTTGCTGGGCTTTGCGCTGATTATCCACGCTCCAGTATTTCCAGCGGTTGCAGGCAAAGTCGTGCGGTCGGTAATTTTCGAGCCATGCGTGTTTGAGTTGGAAGCTCACCGGCTGACTTTCAAAGATCCATGGCGACTGCTGAACCAGATAGCGGGCCATTTCTTCGTAAAGCCGGGTTCGTTCCGGCGAGTCGGCCATGGGCAGAATTTTTTCAAACATGGCATCGAATTGGCGGTCGCTGAATCCGACCCGGTTGGCGCCGCCGGCGTTGCGGCTGTAAAACAGCTGCAAAAAGTTTTCCGCATCCGGGTAATCGCCGATCCACGAGAGGCGGAAAGTTTGCACTTCGCCCTTGCGCAGTTTCTGGTAAAATCGCGGCGGATTGTTAAGGTTGATCGTAACTTTGATTCCCAATTGCCCCCAGTCCGCGGCGGTCATTTCGGCCATCTGGCGGTGGCGGGTGCTGTTGCCGGACTGGTCAAAAGTTATTTCCAGCGGCTGGCCGGTGGCCGGATCGATGCCGTTGGGATAACCCGCTTCGGCGAGGAGTTTTTTGGCCAGAGTCAGATCATAGGGAATCATTTCCTGCTGCAGTGCCGGGTCAAAACCGGCCACTCCCGGCGGGATCGGCCCGATGGCAGGTATAGCAAGGTCATTGGCGTGTTTGATGCGCTGCGGCACATTGTAAGCCGCTGTAAGCGCCTGACGCAGTTTGAGGTTGTTGCGCAACCGTTCGTCAGAAAAACTGAATCCGACGTACTGGATTTCGAACTCGCTGTTTTTGATCAGTTCTATATTGCGTTCGCGCAATGCCGGGGCCAGAGAGCCGCCGCCGGAAACTACGTCGGAATTATCTTTGTTCAAAGCACTTATATCGAGTTCGCCCTGCAAAAACAGCAGCCACGATGTAAAGTTTTGCCGGATGTTGGAACAGATGATTTTATCGGCCAGCGGCAGCCGGCGGGTGCGGTCGGCGGGATTTTCTGCATCAGCAAAATATTCCTCGCGGTATTCAGTATTGCGCAGCAGCACGATCTGGTAGTCGCGCTTGAAACTTTCCAGCTTGAACGGCCCGGAGCCGACCGGGTGATCCGCCATCGCCTCCTGCCCGTAATACTTCACTGCCTTGCGCGAAACGATCCCGGTGTAGGGGATCGCCAGATTGTAGAGAAAACGCGGATCGGGCGCATTTAGTCTGATGATGAATGTGCGGTCATCAATGATCTTAAAACCTTCCGGCAGAGTATCATACAGCTTTAATGCCTCTGCGTAAGACGCGCACTCCCCGCTTTGATGGTAAAACTCGTCGATGCCCTTTACTTTGCCCCGCAGCAGCCAGAAAACCGGGCTGTTGAGCTTGCCGTCAGCAATACGCAGCAACGAAAAGATCACATCTGAACTGGTAACTTTCCGCGCTGTCAGCGAGTTGCCTTCGGATTCAAAACATTTATCCGGAGTAAAATAGAGGTCATCGCGCAGGGTAAAGCGGTAGCTTTGGCCGTTTTCCAGAGCTTCGGGCATTTTTTCGAGCATGGAAGGCTTGAGGCAATAGGGCCGCTTGACGTAATCGTACTCAAGGAGCGTATCGTAAAGCGCCCCGGCCATGTTGCGGCTGGCCAGATCTTCAGCCAGCGCCGGATCGAGCGTCTTGACCATGCTGCCGGTGGCTATGTGGATAACGCGTTCCTGCGATTCAATTTTGCCGCACGATGCAAACAAAAATACGGTCAGCAGCAGCGCCGGCAAAAAACCGATGCGTCTGACTGCCGACCATAACTTTTGCATAAATATAACTTCCTGCCGATAAGATAGTTAAGGGTTAATCCTTTTTGCGTGAGGCGCGTTTGCTTTTGGCCAGAAGTTTTACTTTGGATTCCCCGCGGACTGCCGCACCATCGACCACGCATTTGCTGATCCCCGGAGCGGGCAGCTGATACATCACATCGAGCATCAGCGATTCCATGATCGAGCGCAAACCGCGCGCGCCGGTACCTTTTTTCTCGGCCAACTCGGCCAATCCGTCGATGGCATCGCTGGTGAACTCAAGTTCTACATTGTTCATGCTCAACAGTTTCTGATACTGTTTGATCAATGCGTTCTTGGGTTCGGCCAGGATGCGTTTCAGGTCATCGGCAGTGAGTTTGCCCAAATCGACGACTACCGGCATACGGCCGATGAATTCGGGGATCAAGCCGAAACGCACCAGATCTTCCGGTTCGGGTTTGGCCTTGGCGGCGGCCGCAGCTTCGGCTTCAAGCGCAGCCGCTTCGGCCTTGCCATCGTCGGTCAGACTTTTGAATCCGAGCACCTGTTTGCCCACGCGGCGCTGCACGATTTTTTCCAACCCCACAAATGCGCCGCCGGCAATAAAGAGGATGTTGGAGGTATCCACTTGCAGATACTCCTGCTGGGGGTGTTTGCGTCCGCCTTTGGGGGGGACATTGGCCACCGTGCCTTCAAGGATCTTCAGCAATGCCTGTTGGACGCCTTCGCCGGATACATCGCGCGTGATGGAAACATTTTCGGTCTTGCGGGCGATCTTGTCGATTTCGTCCACATAAATGATCCCGATTTGAGCGCGGGCTATATCGTAATCGGCGTTCTGCACCAACCGCAGGATGATATTTTCCACATCCTCGCCAACGTAACCGGCTTCGGTCAAGGTAGTTGCATCGCAAATGCAAAACGGTACATCCAGCATTTTTGCCAATGTTCTTGCCAGAAGCGTTTTGCCGCTGCCGGTGGGGCCCATCAAAAGCACGTTGCTTTTTTCCAGCTCCACATCGGCAAAAATCCCGTCTTTATCGGGTGATTCGATCTGGCTTTGCAAGCGCCGGTAGTGGTTGTGAACCGCCACCGCCAGCACCTTTTTGGCATCGTCCTGACCGATAACGTATTTATCCAGCTCGGCTTTGATTTCGGCCGGTGCCGGAACTTTCAGATTCCGGATGAGTTCGGCTGCTTCGGCTGTTTTATTGGCTTTGGCGGGGGCGTCTTTGGTTTTTTTGCCGCCGTAAAGCATTTCGCAGCAGGCTTCCACGCAATGTTCGCAGATCAGGCTGTTATCCATACCGGCAATGACCTTGCCGGCGCTGCCGTCATCGATATTGCGTCCGCAGAAACTGCAGACGTGTTTATGTTTCTGACTCATAGGTCTGGCTTCCTTACTTGCGCTTGCCCACTACCTGATCGACGAGCCCGTAGGCGACAGCTTCTTCGGCCGACATAAAGAAATCCCGGTCGGTATCGCGTTCGATCTTGCGCAGAGTCTGTTTGGTGTGCGCCGCCAGAATACCGTTGAGCGTGGCCTTGGTGCGCAATATCTCCTGCGCCTGAATGTTTATATCGCTTGCCGTACCCTGCGCTCCGCCCCACGGCTGGTGGATCATGATGCGCGAGTGCGGCAGTGCAAAACGTTTGCCTGCCGTACCGGCGGCCAGCAGCACTGCACCCATGCTGGCGCACTGACCGATGCAGTAAGTTTTGACATCGCAGCTCAAGCTCTGGATGGTGTCGTAGATCGCCAGACCGGCCGTACAGGAGCCGCCGGGGCTGTTGATGTACAAATCAATATCCTTTTTGGGGTCTTCGGCTTGCAGAAACAACAGCTGCGCCACGATCAGATTGGCCACATCGTCATCAATGGGCGTACCCAGAAGGATGATGCGGTCTTTCAAAAGCCGCGAATAAATATCGTAACCGCGTTCGCCGTGGCCGGTCTGTTCGACCACCATCGGCACCAGTTGGGCGCGGTGTTGACGGGTATTTTTTTCGTCAAAAAACATTTTTACCTCAAACAATTAAAACATCACAGATTTTTTTCGATGAGCTGCCAGACTTTTCCGGCTTCATCGTTCCATTCCGGCCAGAGAGCCTGCAAGCCGGCTTTGACCGCCGCCGGGTCGCTGCCGAACTCTTCTTTGGCCGCCAGTGCCGCGCCCTTGGCAAAGATCGAGGGCACTTCGTCCTGACTCAACACCAGACGCATGGTGCCGACCACCCGGTCATCCCACGAGAGTTTGCGCTGCAAGTCGCGGGTGATACGCGCCACGGCATCCTGCAAAAAGGGGTTGGGCATCCGCACGAGCAGATCTTCGGCATAAGCCTTAAAGCCTTCGGCAGTAAAGAGTTCATCCAAGCCGGCATATTTTTTGCACAGTGCCGCGCCGGATTCTTTGATAAACGCTTCGTGACCCAGCGCCATAAGTTCGGGGTGTTTGGCCAGATCGCTCATGTATTCGCAGCCGACGGTTTTGCCGAACGTACCCAGCAAAAAGTGGATGGCGTTGTGGCCGTAAAGTTTGGCTTCTTCAAACGGCAGCAGGTCATTTTTGACATAAAGGTTCTGTACCGAACGGTTTTCGATGCCCGGGCAGCTGGAGATATAGATCTTGTTGAACGCTTCCACCAAATGTGCGCGGTCGGCTTCGGGGGCGAGTTTGACTACGCCGCGGGCCGCGCAATCGGCTTCCGGAACCACGCCGGACATCTTGCCGACCACGGTGTTGAGGCAGTAGGTATTGGGGAATTTTTCGCCCAGAGCGGCTTCGAGTTCTTCGGCGGCGCGGTTGTTATTTTCGGCCGTGTAAATAAAGCGTTCGCGTTCCGGCTGCAGGCGGAAGCCCTCGACCATCCACGGCGCGCAGTAGGCAAAAAACTTTACGCTCGGCAGAGCGGTAGCCAGTTCGCAGGCATCGGCGGCAGCTTCCACGAGTTTGGCGCGGCCTTCGGGGGTGTTGGGGTTGTAGACTTCCACATTGGTGATGGTTTCGGTCTTGATGCAGTCGGCGTAAGCGGTATTGATCGTGACCACACCGCCGTTGGAATTGATAGCGTTGCGCAGTTTATCATCGACTTCGGCGATCACAATGCGGTCGAACTTGCCCCGGCAGGCGCCGGACATAAAAATACCGGTTTGAATCGGGCCCAGACCCACACCAACAAAAACTTTCATTTTTTCCTCCGTAGAAAATTACTGTGAGTATTCAATAATAACCTATAGTCGCTATAAGATAACACTGCAAGGGGATTTTTTCCACCTATTTTGCTTTCTTTTGCCAACTTTTTGGATTTATAGCTTCAAAATTGTGTTTTTTCGCATTGCCAGGGTTTGCCAAAGCGTTGATTGCGGTATACATTACGTTGGAATAAAGATATTGGTTTTGAGTTCTGTTTACTTGAAAAGGTTGAGTAGCAATGTTTAAAAATTCACCTCTGTACCGTTCTGTATACGCTGCCTGGGAGCTTTGTTTTGACTGGCATCTGCCCATGGCAATGCGGCCTGATCCGGACAAAAAATCCGCCCGGGTCGAAGAAATCGTCAATCCGTTGTATTTTATGCCGATTTTCGGTGCGCTGGCCGGTTTGCTGGCGTTGATTGCCGGCAACATACTGTTTTATCTGTTGCCGCAGAACGGTGCTTCGGTCTGTTTTGCGATCCTGTTGACGGTGCTGGGGGAATTGCGGACTTCCGGCCGCGGGCTGGCATTGTGTGTAACTTTTTTTGACGTGTTGACTGCGCAGAAAAGTTTTTCGGTTGCCCGCGAATTAAGAAGCACCTCGCTGCGGAACTCGACCGGTTTGATCGCGCTGCTGCTGGCTATTGGGATGCTGTTCGGTAAATTTATGGCGCTTTTTCTGGTGGCGCGGACCACGCATTGCGGGGTGGCATCGGCGGCGCTGGTTGCGGCGTTGAGTGTGGAAGCGGTTTTGGCGGCCGAGCCGTCGGCTTCGGGGGTGCCGCGTTTCTGCCGCCGGGCGCGGGCGGAATTTATTGTGGCCATCGGTGGATTTCTGCTGTTGTTCAATCTGATTTTTCTGGCGCTGCCGACGTTGATTTGTGCCGGGTTTGCATCGGTTTTGGCGATCGTTTTTATGAATCTGTTTATCAATTTGACCGGCGGGATCGACTCGGATGATATGACTATGACCGGTTATATTACAGAGTTTGCAGTCTGGCTGTTGATGGCGATCATGATCGCGTGATGGAGTGTTTTATGGACGACGAACTGCTTTATATGTCTGCCCCGGGCAAGATCAATTTATTTTTAAAAGTTACCGGCAAGCGGCCCGATAATTATCACACGCTGGAAAGTTTGTTTGTGCCGTTGAGTTCTCCGGCGGACGATATTGCCATTGATCTGGCCGCCGCGCCGGGGACGATTACGGTCGGATCGTCGGATATAATGCTCCCCGGCGGCATGGGCAACATTGCCGGAAGAGCGGCCGAACTCTGGAGCAAACGCGCTTGTGTTATGCCGCACTGGGATATAAACATCGTTAAAAATATTCCTGTAGCCGCCGGTATGGGCGGCGGTTCCAGCGATGCGGCCGCGGTATTGAAGCTGCTCAACGATCATGCCGGAAAACCGCTTGATGACCGTTCTCTGGCGGAAACAGCGCTGGAACTGGGGGCAGATGTGCCGTTTTTTCTGAAACCGGAACCGGCAATGATGTCGGGCATCGGCGAAATTGCTGAAGATTTGGATTTTGTTTTGCCGGAAATGAATTTATTGCTGCTTGCTCCGCAATTTCCGGTTTCTGCCGCCGAAGGGTATCGCCTGATGTTGCCGGGAACAGTTTCGCCATTAGCCCCGGGGCTGAAAACTGATTTGTTGAACGCTTTGCGCACTGCTGATTTGGAAAAGATCTCTGCCTTGATATTCAACGATTTGCAGCCGGGTGTATTCAATAAATATCCGATATTGGAGATCCTTGCGCAGCGTATGACTCAAGCCGGCGCGATGCGGGTTTTGATGACTGGCAGCGGCCCGACGCTTTTCGGGATCTTTGCCGACAGCAAAAGCCGGGCGCAGGCTCAAAGCGAACTGCAGGCAGCCTATCCGGAATACCGGATTATTCCCGCCGAATTTTAGGTGTTGCTGCAGAGTGAGTAATGCGGCATCTGCCGCCACGAACTTGCTTGCTCCCTATTTATGAGCGCCTGCTGTAATTCCCCCGGCGTCTCCGTACCTCTCCGTACACCACCCTGCGCCAAGTCAGTTGTTATAAAACAAGTTACAGATTATGCGTCTTCGCCCAAAGCGCGTACTTTGACTCCGGCTTCGGCCAGCAGCCGCATGGAAGTCGAGTCGATGCTGTAGCGTTGTTTATAAACCACTTCGGCGATCCCGGCGTTGATGATCATTTTGCTGCAGAGCAGACAGGGGCTGTAGGTTGTATAAATCGTTGCTCCGGCGACAGCGATCCCGTGGTAAGCGGCCTGCACAATGGAGTTTTCTTCGGCGTGTGAGCAAAGGCACTCGGTCAAACCTTCGCCGGAGGGTGTATTGCTGTTGCAGCGCGGGCAGCCGCCTTCGTTGCAGTTTTTGATTCCGCGCGGCGTGCCGTTGTAGCCCGTGGAAATGATCCGCTTATCTTTGACCAGCACGGCGGCCACATGGCGGCGGCTGCAGTTGCTGCGTTTGGATACCATTTCGGCTATATCCATAAAATAGTGATCCCAATCCGGGCGGCTGCCGGTATTTAATGTTTGCTTGGACTCTGCACTGTTTTGGCAATCACTGCACATAATCGACCCTCCATGTGAATTTTTCGTTTCTATGATCCTGTAACGTCATTATATCGGAATTTTTCAAGGCACCGACCCCTTGCGGTGTCCCGGTAAAAAGCAAATCCCCCATCTGCAGTTCCCAGTAGCGCGATAGTTCCACGATCAACCTCCGGATCGGGTAGATCATATTGCCGCTGTTGCCGCTCTGCCGGAGTTCGCCGTTGATAAAGCCGCAGAATGTCAGATTTTCCAGATCATCCTGTTGCGGATCGTATTTATGCAGCGAACCCAATGGTGCAGATTTTTCAAATGCTTTGCTGCATTCCCACGGCAGTGCTTTGTTGCGCAGTTCTTTTTGCAATGTCCGCAGTGTCAGGTCGCAGCCGATACCGAGCGCACCCACAAAACTTTCCGCTTCCTGTTCGTTTTCTGCACGGCCGTTTTTTCCGATCAGCACTACCAGTTCGGTTTCGTAATCAAATGCACCTTTATAACCCGGCGGCGGCGACAGAACTTCATCTGCCGGGGTCAGCGAGGCCGCCGGCTTCATAAATATCACTGGCGGGATCTCTTCAAAACCGTGCAGCTCACGGACGTGTTCTGCGTAATTACAACCTATGCAGAACACTCGCTGGGCTGTTATGATATTGCCTTCCAACTCAAATTTCATGACTTTTTATTTCCCGGGATTTGTTTTACGATTTTTCTGCGTTATCTTATAAGATAACATAAAAAGGAGTTAAATGCAAGTGCATGACATCATTCAATCTGCAGAGATTTTTATAAAAGACCGACTTTCAACGGATTTTTCCGACGGACATGACTTCGATCACACCTGTCGCGTCGTTGCTCATGCGTTGGAGCTTTGTGATCAAATCCCGCAAGCTGACCGCCAGATCGTTCATCTGGCCGCCCTGCTGCATGATGTCGCCCGCCCCGAAGAAGCCCGCAGCAATGGCGCTGTCGATCATGCCGCGCAGGGCGCGGTCGTTGCCCGCAGTTTCCTTATGGCCAACTCTTATCCCCACGAAAAACTTGAGCGCGTTGTCCGTTGTATTGCCGAGCATCGGTTCCGTTCCGGCAATCAACCATCTTCCATCGAAGCGCAGATCCTTTTTGATGCCGACAAATTAGACAGTCTTGGCGCGGTCGGCATTGCCCGCAGTTTTTTCTTCGCTGCCAGGGTCGGGGCCAGAATTCACAACTCCGCCCAGGATGCGTTGGCCGGAATGCCTTATTCCTGTCAGGATACTGCCTACAGAGAGTATTTAGTCAAATTATCCAAGCTCCCTGATCGCATGTTCACTATTCAGGCCAAACTCAAGGCTCGCAACCTCAAAATATTTATGCAGCATTTTTTTGAGCAACTAAACAGCGAATTTTTTTAATAACTATTTGCAAAAATCTGTTTCCCGGTGTAATGTATCACATGTTCATTTCTTTAATGGGCCAGCTTAGCTCAGTTGGTAGAGCAGTTGACTTGTAATCACCAGGTCGCCGGTTCGACTCCGGCAGCTGGCTCCATTTTTTTGCTTCATATCGCGGCGCCTCACGAGCCTTGCCGGCGTCGCTCACTCGGTCGAGTACAGTCGTACACTCCCTCGTTCGCTCCTTGCAAAACTCGTGATGCATCCGCGCTATTT
>SUWA01000048.1 GCA_015061695.1 Lentisphaerota bacterium | reverse complement strand
TGTGCTGATAATCGTTGATATATCCGGGAGCGCAATATTCTTTATTATCTTCTGTATAAAGCAGCAGTGCCAGTCCCAGTTGCCTTATATTGCTGCGGCAGTTGGCAGTTCTTGCAGAACTCCGCGCGGCCGAAAGAGCCGGCAAAAGCATGGCTGCTAAAATGGCAATAATAGCGATCACTACCAGAAGTTCAATCAGGGTAAAACGTGGATTGCGGCGCAAAAAGCTTGCGCCCCGGCGGACTTTGTGCAAAGTCGTCATGGTGGATTTTTCCTTTTTGTGTAACGCGCACAAATCTATCCGGCAGGGATCCGACTCGCCATTGATGGCACACGGTTGCGCGACAGTTCCCGATTCTCACGGGGATTCACCTGTAATTCCGGATATATTGACAATACCTGCGTCCAAACGGCAGTATCAATATTGTCAATAAACTTTATTTAATATATCGCCATTTGTCTGTGAATTCAAGCTCATCGGGTTGGAAAAAGTCATATATTTTTCATGCAGAGCTATATCCACGATTTTTCGTTCATCATGGATGACCTCCACCAGATCAAAACGTTTTTCCACGCTTTCCGGCACATGGTGTTTGCGGCAGTAAGCATGAGCGCCGCGGCAGATGCGTTTTTTCTGCGCATCACTCAAGTTGGTTCCCGGCAGATATTTATCCAGCTTGCGGCGGGTTTTGACTTCGGCAAAGACCAGTGTTTCGCCATCCAGCAGAACTATATCCAGTTCGCCGATGCCATCGTGTTCGTTGTTGTTGCGCCAGTTCCGCGCCAGGATCACGCAGTTGCGCGCTTTGAACAATCTGACCGCGGCGGCTTCGCCCTTGCGCCCCAGTTGAATATGCGAAAATGGTTTGCGCTTAAAGATGTTAAGCATTGGCCGGCTCTTCCATTGCCTGCGCGGCAGTCAGCGCCGCGATCGTGGCGGCCACATCGTGTACACGCAGGAGCGAAACACGCTGTTCGGCTAATTTTATTGCCAGTGCCAACGATCCGGCAATGCGTTTGGCCATCGTATCCGGTTCGCTTTTAAGCAGACTTTTGCGCGATACTCCCCAACAGAACGGCAGCTTGAAACTGCTTTCAAACCACGCCGCATTGTGCAGTAATTCGTAATTGCCGGCGCGGCTTTTGCCAAAACCGATCCCCACATCCAGCATGAGTTTTTTTTCGGCGATTCCAGCATCAAGGGCGGTGGCAACTATCGCGTTCAAGCCACAAGCAACCGTTTCAAGTGTATGCTGTTCAAGGCAATAGCTATTTTGCTGCATCAATTCCGGTATAGCTGTGGAATGGGTCAGGATCGCCCCGGCACCGTACCGGGCAATGCAATCTTTCATCGCCGGATCAAACTCCAGACCGCTGACATCGTTGATGATCTTAACTCCGGCTTGCAAGGCTTTTTCGGCCGTAAGTGCGTGGCGGGTATCTATACTTATGACCGTATCCGGCCGGGCGTTCAAGATCCCGCTCAATACCTTTTCCAACCGGCGCCATTCTTCGACCGGATCAACTTCCATCGCCCCCGGCCGGGTGGATTCCGCTCCTATATCCAGCAAATCAGCGCCCTCATCGAGCAACTGCAAAGCAAATGCCACCCGCTCGGCAGGATCGACGAAACCTTTTCCGTCCGAAAAACTGTCCGGGGTGGCATTAACTATTCCGGCAACAAGCGGCCCCGATCCCCGGCGGGCGCTCAAAAGCCCGCGCCACGAAAAACCTGCCGCTTCTGCCATATTTTTACGCTTCGGTATCAGGTGCGGAATCGTCCGTCATTTCTGCGGAGTTATCCGTCACTTGAGCTTGTTCGGTGCTTGTTTCAGGGGCATCAGGCGCCGTCACTTCACCGTCACTGGCGTTTTCATCGGCTTTTTCTTCGCCTTTGACTTCGATGAGCGATACAGCACCGGTGATGCGGTCGCCCTCATTCAGATTCATGATCTTAACGCCCTTGCTGGCGCGGCCGACGGTGCGGATCTCATCCAGCGGAATGCGGGTCAACTGACCGCGTTCGGTGGTGATCAGCAGTTCATCGCCATCCTGGATCTGAATGGTATTGACCACCAGTTCGTTTTCGCGCAATTTGATGCTGACCACGCCCTTGGCGCCGCGGCGGGTCTTGCGGTAGGTACTGGCCAGCGAGCGCTTGCCCATACCGCCGTCAGAAACCACCAGCACCTGCGGCCCGGCGGCATTTTCGATGATTTCAGCATCATCACTGCCGGATTCGACTTCAAGGACTTCCGCATCTTCATCCAGAGCTTCTTCGTCATCAAGCTGTTCACGAATGACCGTCATAGCCACCAGATAGTCGCCTTCGATCTTGAAGCGCATACCAGTTACCCCGCGCGCCGTACGGCCCATGGGGCGCAGTTCTTCATCGCTCAAGGTAAAGCGGCAGGCCATACCCTTGGCAGTGGAAAGCAGCACTTCGTTGCCGTTTTCGCAAATCGCGGCACTGATCAGGTCGTCGTCTTCTTCGATGACCAGCGCCCGCAGACCGACGCGGCGCAGGTTCTTGAAAAGTTCCAGCGGCATCTTTTTGATAAAGCCGCGGCGGGTACACATAAGCATGAATTTGCCCGCTTCGTTCAACTCTTCGGGCTTGACCGTCAGCATGGCCCGGATCTTTTCGCCGGTTTCCAGCTTGGGCAGCATGTTCACAATGGCCCGGCCGTTGGAACTGCGGCTGGCTTCGGGGATTTCGTAGACGTTCAGCCAATACATAAAGCCGCGGTCGGTAAAGAAGAAGATCAGATCGTGGCTGTCGGCATTAAAGAGATGTTCCACATAATCTTCGTCTTTGGTCTTCATGGCAATGATGCCCTTGCCGCCGCGATGCTGGGTCTGATAGGTCGCCGCCGGTACGCGTTTGATGTAGCCGGTGTTGGAAACCGTGATCACACAGCTGTGCCGTTCGATCAGGTCGGCAATATTCAGATCGCCATCCGCAGTAGTGATTTCGGTACGGCGCGGATCGGCGTATTTATCGCGCACTTCGAGCAAGTCGGCGCGGATCACGCCCAAACGCATTTCGCGGCTGGCCAGCAGTTCGTTGTAATATTTGATATTGGCGCAAAGTTCGGCAAATTCCGCATCCAGTTCTTCGCGGGCCAGACCGGTCAACTGATGCAGACGCATTTCCAGGATCGCTGCAGCCTGCAGTTCGGAAAACCCGAACTTGCTCTGCAAGGCTTCGCCGGCTTCGGCCTTGGTCTTGCTCTCGCGGATGGTATTGACCACTTCGTCGATCAGATCCAACGCTTTGAGGAACCCTTCCACAATGTGGGCACGGGCCTGTGCTTTGTTCAGATCGAACTTGGTCTTGCGGATCAACACTTCCATACGGTGATCCAGATAGGCTTGCAGCACCTGCGCCAGATTCATCACCCGCGGGCGGTTGTGATCGACCACCAGCATGGTACAGGGGAAGGTCGTTTCCAGCTGGGTGTGGGCAAACAGCTGATTCAAGATCACGCTGGCCATCACGCCGCGCTTGACATCAATAACGATGCGCACGCCGACCTTCATGCTTGATTCATCGCGGATACCGGTAATGCCCTGTACTTTCTTTTCCAGCACCAGATTGGCGATGCTTTCGACCAGAGTAGCTTTGTTGACAGCGTAAGGAATTTCCGATATAACGATCTGCTCGCGGTTGTTTTCTTCGATGATTTCGGCCTTGGCGCGCATCTTGATCGAGCCGCGTCCGGTAGTGTAAAACTGCCGGATGCTGGATATACCCCGGATGATCGCACCGGTCGGGAAGTCCGGTCCCGGCAGATGCCGCATGAGTTCTTCGATCGAAGCCTGCGGATTATCCAGCAGTGCCACCGTGGCATTGATCACTTCGCCCAGGTTGTGAGTCGGTATGCTTGTAGCCATCCCCACCCCGATACCGGTGGTACCGTTGATCAGAAGCTGGGGAAAACGCGCCGGCAGCACCGAGGGTTCCACGCCGGATTCGTCAAAGGTGGGCATCATATCGACGGTATCTTTTTCCAGATCCACGAGCATTTCTTCAGCCAGACGTTCCAGACGGCACTCGGTGTAACGGTAGGCTGCCGCGGGGTCGCCGTCGATCGAACCGAAGTTACCGTGTCCGTCGACCATGGTCATGCGCAGCGAAAAAGGCTGGGCCAGACGCACCATGGCATCGTACACACTGCTGTCGCCATGGGGGTGGTAATTACCGATCACTTCCCCGACCACTTTGGCGCTCTTGGTATAGCTGTGCGACTTGGTCAAACCCAGCTTTTTCATAGCGTAAAGGATTCGGCGGTTCACCGGTTTAAGGCCGTCGCGCACATCGGGGATGGCACGACCGACGTTGACGCTCAAAGAATACTGCAGATACGCAGTATGCATGATGTCTTCAATATTGATCGGAAAATCGTGATGTTCAAGTTCACTCATGCTGTTTTTTTACACTCCGAAAAGTTGTCTTTTTACCCAGTAAATTACTATTGAGTCAATATACACCCTAAACGCATTTTTCTCAAGTAAAAAAGTCGATTTTCGAGCAAAAAAAAGCAGTTTTTTTACAGATTTTTTCAATCCGGCAAATACCTTTGCCTCCGGCAGATAAATCAAAGATTTTCCGGTGTTTTTCCAACCGGATGATGCAACTGAAAATATGCTCTGTCCGCCCGGCCGGATCACTGGAAATATATCCGGTAATAGTGATAGACCGTCCAGACGATCATGGCATCCGGCAGACCGGCGCGGCTGGAAACGGTAAAGATGCAATCGCTCCAGTTGGTGGAATCGCCCTTGTAAAGTTTGCCGTTTTTGTAATTAGCCGCGCAGTCGCTCCAGTTGGTACTGCCGCCTTTGTAGATTTTTCCGTTCTTATAAGTGGCAATGCAATCGCTCCAGTTGGTGCTGATTCCCTTGTAGAGTTTGCCGTCTTTGTAAGTGGCAACACAGTCGCTCCAGTTAGTGGAATCGCCCTTGTAGATCCGGCCGTCTTTGTAAGTAAAGATACAGTCGCTCCAGTTGGTGCTGCTGCCTTTATAGAATTTGCCTTTATCATAGGTGGCAATGCAGCTGCTCCAGTTGGTGGAATCGCCCTTGTAGATCAAAACATTGGCGTGAACAGAAAAAACTGCAGCGGTCAGCAGCATTATCAAAGCGATCTTTTTCATTTTTGCCTCCGGAATTATGTTTTGATTTTATGGTCAAATAACCGATCCGTTGCCGCGCAAGCAGTGCCAAAAACAGTTCAGCAGCGTCCCAGGTCGATTATCAACTTTTCCAATGTAAGCAGCGAATCGCTGCCGGAAACCATCTTGCGCTGGGCTTCCACGATCAGATCCAGCGCTTTGGCCAGACTTTGCGGCGACCAGCGGGCCGCACTTTCGCAAAGTTTATATGCCCGGTAAGGGTGATAACTTAAGAGTTTGTTCTTGGGGAACTCCTCTTTGAGCGAAGCATCCAGCGAATCAAAAAAGTTCGGCCCGAACCGGCGCGGCACTTTCAATTCACGCATAAAGCCGTGGGTCTGAACTATATCGGTAAAAGCCCCGGCCGCACTCCACAGCAAACTCAACTCCTGATTACCGGAAGATTTCTCCTGCTTGAGTGTACGCAAAAGCGGAGTCAGCAGTGCCAGCGCCGCCGCAGTATTGCGTTCGCTCAAGGCCGATCCCAGCTCCCAGCTGACAGCGGCAATATCAAAGGTAACGACTTCGCGGCAATCGTCGATGGTAATGACTTTTTCGGGCGCAACGTAGCAGTAGAGTTTTTCCAACTCGTTGTTGCGCCGCGCCATATCGCTGCCGGTAGCGGCGGCCAGATACTCGGCGGCATCCGGTGTGAGCTTGAATCCGGCGGCCTTGACCTGGGCGCTCAAGCTGGTAACTTGCTGCCGGACAAAATCACGGGCTTTCTGGTCGGGCAGATTCAAAAGTTCAAATTCAACATTTTCGGCGCTTTTCAAGAGCTTGGCCAGCGATTTGCGCCCATCGAGTCCGGCACCATCGACCAGCAGCCGCACACCGGGAATCGGCGCGGGCTTGACCACTTCTTCAGCAAAGCGGTTCATCAGCGTTTCGGCCGCTTTGGCCGAGCGGCTTTCGCTCAAAAGTTTGAATCCGCTCCAATGCCGGAGCCAGACCGTTTTGCCGTCGCCGAAAAACGGCGGGGTCATCGCCGAAGCCAGAAACTCATTCAGCGACTCTTCCGGCGCAACAGTTTCGTCATCGCCGCGCACGATCTCCAAGTCATTGGATGTATCGTAATCAGCCCCCAGCCAATCGGTTATGATCGCCTGCGCGCGGGATTTGACTGCGGCATCATCACTGCCTGAAATCACGGTCAGCAGCATTTCAGAACAACCTCCCGTTATTGTACGGTATCTTTTCGGGTTCCGGCAGATTCATTGCCCGGTACCAGGTGCGGAAGTGGGTTTTGGAAATTTTCTGCAGCAGTTCCGGATCGCGTCCGGCGATCTCATTGGCCATGGCCTGTACATTGCTGCCCGCACCGCGCGGCAATGTTACACCGGCAGTTTCCGAGAGTTTGGCCATGATGCGGATAAAACCATCCCGCGCCAGAATACTGGCAGCAGCCACCGCCACGTCGCTTTCGGCCTTGGTCTGCTGATCGAGTACGATCTGGCGGCCGCGGGTCTGCAAGGCGTTGCGGATAAGATTTTCATTACCGAATTTGTCGGAAAGCATCCGGGGGCAATCCGGCACTTTGGTCAGTAATTCCTCAATGACCTTGGCGTGCCCCCAGGCCAGTAAGCGGTTCAGGTTGCCGAAATTACCGTAAAGGCGGTTGTAGGCTTCCGGCCCGACCGTTACCACCGCAAATTTGCCGTTGACGATATTGCGGATTTTCTGCGCAAGATCGGTGATTTTTTTGTCGGATTTGATCAGTTTGCTGTCGCAGACACCGGCGGCGGCCAGCTGGGCACCGCTGGTGCTGTCCACATAGACTCCGCCGATGACCAGCGGTCCGAAAAAATCCCCCTTGCCGCTTTCGTCGATGCCGCCATGCGGTGTGATCGGCCCGCTGCTCAATGCTTCCGACCGGTTATCGTAACCGAACCCGACCGTGTGCAACACTTCCGGCTCCAGAAAATAGAGTACAAACTCGCCGGTGTTGCTGCCCTGAACGGTCAATTTGCCGCTGTGATAAGCCGCCACATTGATCTTGCTGCCGGATGCTTTCCAATAACCGTAGGGCAAGTCGGAAAACGTCCAGCCATGTTCTCTGCAGTAAACTTCGATCTGAACTCTTTGAGCATCATCGACTTTGCAGACAAAATTCTTCGGCAGCGTTGCTTCATCAGCCATGTTCAGCGCACCTGTTTGAGATAGGCTTCGATAAATTCCTGTATATCGCCGTCCAGTACGGCCGCAGTATTGCTGGTTTCCACCTCGGTACGCAAATCTTTGACCATCTGGTAGGGCTGCAGAACATAACTGCGGATCTGGTTGCCCCAGCCGTTGTCGGTTTTGATACCGCGGATGGCATCTTCGGCACTGCGGCGTTTTTCCATTTCCAACTCGTACAGACGCGCTTTGAGCATGTTCATAGCTGTAGCGCGGTTTTTGTGCTGACTGCGTTCGTTCTGACAGCAAACCACTGTCCCGGTGGGCAAGTGGGTAATACGCACTGCGCTGTCGGTGGTATTAACGTGCTGACCGCCGGCACCGCTGGAGCGGTAGGTATCGACACGCAAATCTTTTTCTTCGATCTCCACATTGATGTCTTCGGAAATTTCCGGGATCAGATCCACCGACGAAAAACTCGTGTGCCGCCGCGCATTGCTGTCAAAGGGCGAAATACGCACCAGCCGATGCACTCCGCGTTCGGCTTTCAAATACCCGTAAGCAAATTCACCGTTGACCTTGAGTGTAACACTCTTGATCCCGGCTTCATCACCGGGCTGCAGGTCAAGAATTTCATCTTTCCAGCCGCAGCGTTCAAAGTAACGCCGGTACATGCGCATAAGGATCGACGCCCAGTCGCAGGATTCCGTACCGCCGGCACCGGCATGGATGCTGAAGTAAGCATTGTTGTGGTCGAGTTCGCCGGAAAGAAAACTCACCAGTTCCAACTGTTCGAGTTCTTTTTCCAACCCTTTGACCATATCGCTGACTTCGGCCAGCATTTCTTCATCGCCGTCGGCCATTTCGATAAGCTCATCCAGATCACCGACTTCTTTCTGCACCTTTTCGTAGGGTTCGATCACATTTTTGGCGGCGCTCAATGCTGCCACTGTGGCTTGAGCGTCATCTTTATGATCCCAAAAGTCGGGGGCGGCCATCTTTTCGTTGAGGGCGGCCATCTCGTCACGCCGTTCCCGGATCTTGAGAAATTCACCCAGGTGATCCACCCGCTCCACCGATGCGGCGGCAAATCCGCGCAGTTCTTCAATCGTCATTATTGCCATAAATAGCTCTCCAAATTTCAAAGATAAACGCGCTCCACCCGGTTGCCGAGTGCGCACAATATATCATGTATATGAGTGTTTTTAAACTTGGCATATTCGGCGCTGCTGATATATTCAGCGCCATCGCCGCCCAACAGCGTTACCGGAGTGCCCCACGCCACACGCCCCGGAACATTGCTGACATCCACCATGGTGTAGTCCATGGAAATACGCCCCAGGATCGGACAGCTTGCCCCGTTGATAAGCACTCTGCCGCAATTGGACATCGCCAGCGGCAGACCATCGGCATAGCCGGCACAGATCGTAGCTACGGCAGTCTTTTTTTCGAGCTTTACCGTCCGGTTGTACCCCACAGTAAAGCCTTCCGGCAATTCCCGCACCGCACCGACCACGGTGGTCAGGCGCAGCGCCGGTTCCAGCCCGATCTCGACTTCGCCGGGGTTGCGGCACATACCGTACCAGCACAATCCCAGCCGCACCAGATTAAAGGGTTCATTGCTGGCACTTTTCTGGCACAGGATGCCATCGGAGGCGGCAATATGCCGGTAAGCAAAATCCAGCCCCGACTCCGCCAGTGTCTGATACTGATCCTTAAACAGCTGGATTTGAGCAATGGTGCCGGCTTCGCCCGGAATCCCGGCGCAGGGAAAATGCGAGTACAAACCCTCCAGATACAAGTTGGGCAGCCGGGCTATATTGCGGATCTCATCCAGATAGCTCCCCGGCAGAAAACCGAACCGTCCCATACCGGTATCCAGAATCAAATGGACTGTAACTTGTTTGTTCTGGCGTCGGGCTTCCTCCGAAATAGCTTGCGCCATATCCATACCGTTGACCGGCAGAACGATGTCGCTTTTTACCGCTTCGGGTAATTCATCCGGCGTTACCACGCCCAGTATCTGCACCGGCACGGCACCATTGACCGCTTCGAGCATAGCCAATGCCTCGCGCAAATCAGCCACACCGATGCGGTCAGCGCCGCAACGCACCGCCAGCGGTCCCATAACGTTGGCACCGGTGCCGTAAGCGTTGGCTTTAAGCACGCTCAAGATACGGCACGGTGCTACCCGCTGCTGCACGCGCCGGAAATTCTTTGCCAGCTTGGCAGTATTGATTTCCAGCTTGATCCGGCTGAATGTTTTCCCCGTTGCACTCATAGTACCAATACTCTGCCTTTCCGGTATGTTACTTGGCGTATTCCACCGAACGGGTTTCGCGGATGATGGTAACTTTGATTTGGCCCGGATAGTTCATTTCGTGTTCGATGCGCTGGCAAATATCGCGCGCCAACATCTGCGCTTCGCCTTCGGAAACTTTTTCCGGGTTGACGATCACGCGAACTTCGCGGCCGGCCTGCAGCGCAAAGCAGGATTCCACGCCCGCAAACTCGTGGGCAATGGTTTCCAGCTGTTCCAGACGCTTGAGGTAGAGTTCGGTGGTTTCGCTGCGGGCGCCGGGGCGCGATGCCGAAAGGGTATCGCAAGCGTTGATCAGCACGTCATACAAACCGCTCGGTTCGACTTCCGCATGATGCGCGGCCACCGCCTGAACCACATCTTTGGGTTCGTTGTGTTTGCGCAAGATATCCGCACCGATAGCTGCGTGCGAACCTTCAACCTCGTGGTCAACGGCTTTGCCGATGTCGTGGAAAAGACCGATGCGGCGGGCTTTGCTTTCGTCCAGCCCCAGTTCAGCGGCGATCACGCCCATAAAGTAAGCCGTTTCCAGCGAGTGCTGCAGCACGTTCTGCGAAAAACTGTAGCGGTATTTCAACCGGCCCAACAGTTTGATCAACTGCGGCGCCACCCCGGTCAAACCGGTTTCCAGCACCGCGCGTTCGCCGGCACTGTAGGCATCTTCTTCCACTTCACGCGTGATCTTGGCGGTGAGTTCTTCCACCCGGGTGGGGTGGATGCGGCCGTCGGAGATCAAGCGCTCCATAAGCTGACGCGCCACTTCTTTGCGGATAGGGTCAAAACAGGAGATCACCACCGCTTCGGGCGTGTCATCGATCAGAATATTCACCCCGGTCGCAGCTTCCAGCGCGCGGATGTTGCGGCCTTCACGACCGATGATGCGGCCCTTCATTTCGTCATTGGGCAGCGGGATCGTGGCCGTGGTGCGTTCGTAGGTGCAGTCCGAGGCGTAACGCTGGATGGCGTAAGTCAGGATGCGGTTGGCTTCTTTTTCGGAGCGCTCTTTGGCTTCGTCGAGCATGTTGCGCACCAGCAAACCGGACTCGTTGCGGACTTCATTCTTGAGTTTTTCCAGAAGGATCTCCCGCGCTTCGTCGCGGGCCATGCCGGCCACGCGTTCCAGCTCGTCGATCTGACGCGAAATGCTGGCGGCGAGTTCCTGCTCGCGGTTGCTCAAACGTTCCCGCAGCAGCGCGATCTCTTTGGACTGTTTATCCAGATCTTTCTGCTGATCTTCCAGCCCGGCGGCGCGCTTATCCAGCGATTCTTCGCGCTGGGCAAGTCGTTTTTCCTGCCCGGCCTGTTCGCGGCGGCGTTCTTTGAGTTCCTGTTCAGCTTCTTCGCGCATTTTCAGGATTTCGGCGCGGGCGGTAACTTTGGCTTCGCGCTGGATATGTTCGGCTTCGCGCTGGGCCTCGTTTTTGACTTTTTCGGCCACTTTTACGGCCGACTGTTTCATGGCGCTTTGAATGACAAAAGCCACTATCGCGCCGACTGCGACGCCTCCGACGCCGATCAGAATTGGTGTAAACATTTTTTATTTTACTTTCTTTGGTTGTGAATACTCCGCTTTTACAATTGTCAGAACTCTTTTCCTGTCAAGATATTGCGGAATCAGTTAAATTTATATATTGTTTGTTCAGTAACTGCCATGTCCAACCGCTGATCGTGTTCTGCTGCCGGCAGAACCTCACTGCAGTATTGGCACTGGTAGAAAACTCCGACTCTATACCCCGGAGCATTTTCCAGCAGCCGGTCATAAAACCCGCCGCCACGCCCCAGGCGCATCCCGTTGCGGTCAAAAGCCACGGCCGGGATCAGCCACAATGTTTTGGTGCTCAAACTTGCCAGCGGCAAATCCTCGCGCGGTTCCGGCAAACCGTATTTGCCTGTAACCATATCGCGCTGAAAATCTTCGATCACGGCCAGATCGTAAAGCGATTTTTCAGCGTTGTAACGCGGCATTGCAACTTGTTTGTGCATCTGCAATGCTGTTTCGATCACTCCCCGCAAATTCACTTCGATCCCGTCGGAGGCATACGCCGCGACAACATCGGCTTGAACAAACTCTTCCATGGCGATAATGCGGGCAGCTATGGCGCCGTTAAGCACCAGTTTTTCCATATCGCCGAGTTGTTTGCGCGCCTGCAAAAACTTTTTGCGCAAAAGTTTTTTACTTTCTTCCACGCTCATTTTTCGCCTCCACCGGCGGTCTGGGCCGCCGCACGCAGCTGGTCAAAGTAGTCGAGCCGTTCTTTGATCTTGGCCTCATAACCGGCCCCGGCCACCTTGTAATACTTTTTGGGTACGCTCAAATAATCCTGCACAGCAAAACCGCCCGTGGCATGGGGGTAAATATAATCTTTGCCGTGACAATTGGCCTTGCCGCCCGCCGAATTGGGGTCGCGCAACGCAAACGGGATCGGCTGTACCCGGTTCTTTTGGACATCTTCCAACGCCTCATTGATCGCATTATAAGCAGCATTGCTCTTGGGCGCAGTCGCCAGATAAGTTGCTGCCTGCGACAGAATGATCCGCGCTTCGGGCATACCGACAAACTCCACAGCTTGCATGGCCGATGTAGCCAGCGTGATCGCTCTGGGGTCGGCATTGCCGATGTCCTCGCTGGCCAGAATGACCATTCTGCGGGCGATAAAACGGATGTCTTCGCCGGCATGGAGCATCTTGGCCAGATAGTAGACTGCCGCATCCGGGTCGCTGCCGCGCATACTTTTAATAAACGCGCTGGCAGTGTCGTAGTGCGCATCGTCGTCGTAATTTACCAGCTTTTTCTGCACTGATTCTTCAGCCACTTCCAAAGTTACATGGATGATGCCGTCTTCGGCCACGGGGGTGGAAAGCACCGCCATTTCCAAAGCGTTCAGCGAGCGGCGGCCGTCGCCCTCGCAAACCTCGGCAAAAAAGTCCATGGCTCCGGGTTCGACCTCGACCTGGAGCTTGCCAAAGCCCCGTTCGTCGGTCAATGCATGATTCAGCAATTTTTTGATATCTTCCTGCGACAAAACTTCCAGCTGAAAGTTCAGCGAACGGCTCATCAACGCATTGACCACATAAAACTGCGGGTTGAAAGTCGTTGCACCGATCAGCCGGACTACCCCTGACTCCACATCCGGCAGCAGCGAATCCTGCTGGGCACGGTTGAAGCGGTGGATTTCGTCCACAAAAAGAATGGTGCGGCGTCCGGAATTGCTGCGGCGCTCTTTGGCCATAACTATTTCGCGCCGGATATCCGCCACGGTGCTGGTAACGCCCGAGAGCCGGATAAATGCCGCATCTGTACTGCTGGCGATCAACTCCGCCAGACTGGTCTTGCCCACCCCGGGCGGGCCGGAAAGAATGATCGAACTGAAGTTATCCGAATCAATGGCACGCCGCAAGAGCTTGCCGGGAGCCAGAATATGACTCTGCCCGCAATATTCCTCCAGCGTGCGCGGTCGCATCCGCGCCGCCAGCGGCATTCGCTCGCGCCGTTCATCGCTGCCGGAACGCTTTTCCACTCCGGAAGCATTAAAATTCAGTTCAAGTTCGTTCATCGACTCTGTTTTCCGATTCTTGCCAAAAATTCCGGACAAACCGAGTGAAAACTCCTGAAACGGCCGCTGCATCATGCTGCCTTTTGCCGGCAGCATGACAATAACGCGCGCGCGTAAAGGCAAGCAACATAAGAACCGGACCAACCGGACAAAATGAATTTTCACCAGACAGAACACACTAAACTCATCCTGTCCGGCCTCACACTCCGGCAGTTACCTGTTTTTACGTCAAACCGGGCAACTGATCCGGAGGATCAAACAAGCTCCTGATCCACGCCGATAAAAAGCCTGGATTGAGCTATTTCAAGCTGCTTTTTACTGCAGCATCTCATAAAAAAATCTTCACTTCGCCCGCATTGCCCGATCCCGGGAGCCAACCGGAGTCGATCCTGCGGTCTGTCTATATAATCCGGAATAAGTTTACGTTTACTCAACGCGCTCACCCGGTCTTACGGTAATATAACGCAAAATGGGTTGCCGCACAAATGTAAAAATAAAAAAAAATGCAAATTTTTTACAGAAATCCCCGGATTTTGCAAAAATAGTGTTTCCTTTACAAAATCAGCGGGTTTCTGCGGACTGCATACCGAATTTCAGCCCAAGTGTTTTTTACCGTGTTCCTGAAACTCTGCAGCCAGCGGAATACCGGCATTTACCTGCCCGTGAGTGTCTTTTTTTGAGGGATGAGCAAATTTATTCAGTGTCAATTTGCTATAGAGTTCAATTGCCATGAAAAGATAAAAAACAAGGCTGCTGCAAAAAGTCTTTGCAACAACCTTGCTCCGTTATCAGAAAACGCACCGGTCAGGTGTGGTACTCGGCGTTGATCTTTACATACTCGTAAGATACATCGCTGGTCCAGACCCAGTATTCACCGGCGCCCTGATTCATGTGGACTTTAACGGTGAATTCACGATTTTGCAGTATCCTGGCCAGATCAGCTTCCGGCGTACCGGCATCGCCGCCCTGACGCACCACGATCATATCGTCGTAGAAAATATCCACTTTGTCAGGATCGAAGTCCGCGCCGGAGTACCCCAGCGCCGCCACGATTCTGCCCCAGTTGGGATCGCACCCGAACCAGGCGGTTTTGCACAAAAGCGAATTGGCCACGGCTTCGGCACAGAGTTTGGCTGCAGCATTATCCGGAGCGCCGTCGATTTCAATTGCTACAAATTTGGTGGCACCTTCGCCATCCATCACCTGCTTGCGGGCCAGATTCTGCATCAGCGCCAGCAGCGCGGTTTGGAACTTGGCCGCGTCGTCGGCATTGGCATCCAGATCCACGCCGGAAACGCCGTTGGCAAAGATCACGCAAGTATCGTTGGTACTCATGTCGCCATCAACGGTAATGCGGTTAAAGCTGTTGTTTGCATTGTCTGCAAGCATTTTTTCCAGCAGCGCATTGCTGCAAATAGCATCGGTGGTTATACAGCAGATCATGGTCGCGTGGGGAGCAGTGGTCATCTGCGGGTCGATCATGCCCACGCCCTTGCAAATGGCGCCGATCGTAACGGTTTTGCCGGCGATTTCCACACTTACGGCACACGCTTTGGGAACGGTATCGGTGGTCATGATCGCCCGGGCGGCCTGATTGCCGCCATCGCAGGAAAGAGTTCCGGCGGCCATTTTGATACCTTTTTCAATAATATCCATGGGCATTTGCACGCCGATACGGCCGGTGGAAGCCACCAGCACCGCGCTGTCGGTTATCTGCAAAGCATTGGCAGTCAGTTCGCTCATTTTTTCGGCATTGGCCATACCGGCAGCGCCGGTACAGGCGTTGGCATTGCCGGAATTGATGATAAACGCTTTGGCCGTGGCGCAGGAACGCACCAGTTTGCGGCAGACCCGCACCGGCGCGGCCGCAAAGACGCAAGAGGTGAAGACCCCCGCAAAGTTGGCCGGCACATCCGACGCCACCAGCGCCATATCCGGATTGCCGCTCTTTTTAAGTCCGGCCGTTACCCCGCAAGCCTTGAATCCGGGCGTACTGGTAACCGAACCGTTGTCGATAAATTTAACTTCACTCATCTATTTTACCTCCAAAAGTGGCTTTTACATTTATAGCAATACCGCCCCGGGGCCGGAACAGTCCGACCACTTCGGCTTTGCGCGGCTGACAGGCCGCCACAAAATCAGTCAGGATGCGGTTGACAGATTCTTCATGGAAAGTGTTTGAATTGCGGAAACTGAACAAATAGAGCTTGAGCGATTTGCTTTCCACACACCGTTTATCGGCAATGTAGCGGATGATGATGTGGCCGAAATCCGGCTGCCCGGTTACCGGACACAAACTGGTGTATTCCGGACAGTCAAAGGTGATAACGTAGTCGTTTTCAGGATAAAGATTTTCAAAAGTTTCGAGCCGGGCATCTTCCGGACGGGCCGGATAGCGCCGTTCGTTGGCACTCAACAATGTCAATCCCTGAAGCCGTTCACTGTTTTTTTTGTCGTTCATAAAAATCCTCGCTTGGTTTTATTTTTAGAAATATAGCACCGAAAACACAAAAAAACAGTGCAGAATCATTTTTTTTCCGGTAAAGTTGCAAAAAAAGCGGTTTCGGTTCTTGCTTTTTTGCAATATCGTGTTTATATTGTAGGTGTGTAAAATCATAATAAAGACTTGCCGCCACCCGGGGGTTCGGGTGTTGGTGAAGAAAAAAATGAAGGATTTGAGAATGAAAAAAGCATTGAAACTGTTTTTGGTGATGTTTATGTTCACTGTGGTTGCGGCTCCGGCTATGGCAGTGGAAGAATACGATGAATCCGGCCCGCTGACCAAACTCAGCCGCGGTATTGCCAACGTGGCGTTCAGCCCGCTGGAACTGCTCAAACACCCCTATGATGTCAATAAAAATATGGGAGCGATCCCCGGCATCACCTATGGTGTGCTGCGCGGCGTCTGCTTTACTGTGGCCCGTATTGGTGTGGGCGTGATCGACATCGTTACTTTCCCGATTCCGCTGCCCGGTTGCAAAGATGACCCCGAAGATCACGGCTGGGGTTACGGACCGCTGATGCGTCCGGCGTGGGTGATGGATCTGGAGCATAACGCATTCGGGTTCTTCTACGAAGAAAGCGTGATTGCCAACTGATCGGATCTGAACGCAAGTTTGATCAACAAGGCTGTTGCAGAGCGTTGAGTTTTGCGACGGCCTTTTTGCTTTTAAAGCAATAAATACCGGTTTTTTTCGTTGTTTTCTGCTGTTTTTAACACAAATTGGTTGCAAAAGTTGTCTTTTTGTGGCAAAAAAAATAAATTTTTCCGTCTTTTTACCCTTGACAAAGTATAAAAACTTTTGTATACTACTACCAAAAGCTCAATGAGGGTGAATTGTTTCTTCATTTTCTTCTTTCCTTTGTTTGGGGTTTGTTTTTTAACTTATTTATTTTCAGATCATTAAACTGATTTTTTACAAAAAAACAAGTCATCCGGGGGAATATTTGCATCACCATTATCACCCTTGATGACAGCTTCTGTGGTAATCGCCATCATCGCTATCCTCGCTGCCATGCTGCTGCCGGCTTTGAGTGCCGCGCGCGAACGCGCCCGCCAGAGCAACTGCGTAGGCAACCTCAAACAGATCGGTACTTCGCAGCGCATGTACAGCGATGACAACAAACAGCATCAGGTCATGGGTTATATGTCCGTGGCCGGTGTCAATACCTACTTCCCGATCCTGATGCGTCCTTATCTGGAAAGCGAAAAAGTGTGGCTCTGCCCCTCTTTCTCCGGTGAAGCCGCTGTTTTCCAGAAAGATTCGCAGGGCGGCATAACCCACCCTGAATACAAGATCAACTACGGTATCAACCAGACCTACAAAAATGGTGATGTGGAAACTGCCTCCCGTCTGGACAAGGGGATCAAAGAAACCGTGGTCAAGAACCCCTCCGCTACGGCGCACTTTGCCTGTACCAACAACACCAGTGCCGGTGGTACTGACTGGGATTCGATCTGGTTCGGCGCCCGCGGGTTCACCGCCAGCGATCTGGATGCCATCTGCCCGAAAAACAGCGCAACTGCTACTTCTGACGGCAGCGGCAGCCGTATCGGCAACCCTTATCTGCACAACAACAGCACCAACATCGCATGGGTTGACGGCCATGTCGAAGCCCGTAAAGATGTAACCTGGCGCGAACTTTACGCCAAGGAATAATTTCCGGCTGTAAATCAGTTGCAACTCAACTGCGGCAACCCGGCAAACGGTTTGCCGCAGTTTTTTGTGCATGAATCCGGAGAACAGATGGCGCATAACTTTTGCCCCCTGTTCCCACTCCACAATGCCTGCTGCAGCCGCGATCAGAGATTTTTTTGCTTTTTTATTTTTGAAGATTATTTGCAAAACTCGCTCCATACAGTATATTGTTGGTTGGACAAAAACAGAGTTTACTGAATATGGAGATTTTTATATATGCCCAATGCTGAACTTATCAAAAAAATCAACGAACTGCGCAAGATCCGCAATGCGGTTATATTGGCACACAACTATGTGGCCGGCGAAGTGCAGGATATTGCCGACTTTACCGGCGATTCACTGGAGTTGAGCATCAAAGCCGCCGCAACCAAAGCGCCGGTGATCGTCTTCTGCGGTGTGTCCTTTATGGCCGAAACCGCCAAACTGCTGGCACCGGAATCCACCGTGCTGCTGCCCGAACTCTCCGCCGGCTGCCCCATGGCCGATATGGCCAGCGCCGACGCGGTCAGAAAACTGCGCGCCGAACACCCCGATGCCGTGTTTGTTGCTTACGTCAATACCACCGCCGCCGTCAAGGCCGAAGTGGATATTTGCTGTACTTCGGCCAATGCCGAAAAAATCGTGGCATCGATCCCCGCTGATAAAGAGATCGTTTTTCTGCCCGACCAGAATCTGGGCGCCAATGTGGCCAAAAAACTGCAGCGGCAGATGATCCTTTATCCCGGCTACTGCCCCACGCACCACCGGATCGACCCGGCACAGCTGGAAGCCGCCCGTAAACAATACCCCGATTCGCCCATTGTGGTGCATCCGGAGTGTCCGGTGGCAGTAACCGCGCTGGCCGATGCGGCATTGAGTACCGGCGGAATGCTTAAATATATCCGCGAATCAGATGCGGAAAGTTTTGTTATCGGTACTGAATCCGGGATCATCCACCGTTTGCGCAAAGAAAACCCCGATAAGGAATTCTATGCGCTGGCCCCGGCGCCGCGCTGCCCGAATATGAAGAAAATTTCGCTGGAAAATGTACTCGAAGCGCTGGAACAGATGCGTTATCAGGTGGAATTGCCGCAGGCGCTTATCGAACGCGCCAGATTGCCGATCGAACGTATGTTGGCCGTAAAGTAAGAGAATTTTGGCAAAAAAACGGCAAAAAAACGGATAAAAATCGTATTTTGCCGGAAAAAAAGATTGACAAGGCAATATTTTTCGTGTACATTACACCGTAAAGGTATCAATTTTATTGCGTAGAAAGAGAAACTTTGGAGGAAACCCCAATATGAAAAAGTCGTTTACTCTTATTGAATTGCTGGTGGTAATCGCCATTATCGGTATTCTGGCCGGGTTGACGCTGCCGGCACTTTCCGCCGCGCGCGAGAGCGCCCGCAACACGGCGTGTATGAACAATCTTGCCCAGATCGGCAAAGCTACGCTGATGTATCATAAAGACAACAACGGCTATATTCCCGGTGGAGTCAACTCCGATGCGGCCGGTTCGCGTACCTACAAAGCGGCGACTGATCCGGCTTACCGGTTGATGCGCGGCGCATACATGACCGGTTCGCGCGTTACCATTGATGAAAAGGATGCGGAAAAATATTTCAAGTGTCCCAGCAATATCAATGAACAGTTTGATGCTGCTAATAACGCGATCAGCTACAACTGGTTTGTGTGCTACGACAAAGATGGTATTACCAATATGGATCGCCGGGCGCTGGTCGGCCGCGATGACCCCAATCTGGTGATCTGGAGCGACATTGCGCAATATGATGCCGATGGCGAAGGCAATCACCCGTCAGTAACCAATCTGCTTTTCCTCGGCGGCCATGTCAAAAACCGCAACCTCGATATTTCGAGCAAGCCCAACGCCAACGATCTGGATGAAACCGATTGATCGTACCGCGTGATCACCGGAACAAAAAAATCCAACTGCCGCAAGATATTCAAGTCAAGCGGCAGTTTTTTTGTCCTAAAGGAGGACAAACTAAAGCTCCAGCTGCTTCAGCAGCAGCTGGAAACTTGGTGCGAATGGTGGAACCTTTATCAGCGCCCCCTATGGGGGCATGCCGGTAATATGCCCTTATAGGGCTTGTACAAACCACCAGCTCAGCTGGTGGTCCTGATTGTAGTAATTAAGCTCAAATATGTAACATATCCGGTTATTCTGCGTTATATTTTTGCATTTTCTCATAAATTTGCTTTGAGGGGCAGCTGTTGGCATCATTATAAATGCGCTTCAAGACTTGTACGGGTTATTCAGCATTGTAGAGTTTGCGCATCCCAAGAGGGCATTGGCATTGCCCTCCTGGACCTCCCTTGCTCGTTTGGCCGCTATATCCAGCGCGCTGGTTACTTGGCGACTT
>SUWA01000047.1 GCA_015061695.1 Lentisphaerota bacterium | reverse complement strand
TCCCGGCGATGATCAGAGTTGTCCGGAGATGGTGGACGCAAAAGAGTTAAAGTTTTCTCCCGTATTTCAGAAAAAATGCGGATTTTTTTAATGAGTGATAAAAAATGGAGGATTACGGATATGAGGATATTTTTCTGCATGAAAAAATTGACAAAAAAGAGGATCCATGCTACCTTTTCTTTCCGTTACAAAATCAAAGGAGTAAAACATGAATCCTCAAAAACATAATATGCAGTACTTGGTCAAATTGTCAAGTTAATTCCCCGTAGAAACATTAAATATTTACGATTTTTCTGTCAAAAAAAATAAAAGCAATATAACTTGAACGGAATCTTTGATTGGTGAATTGTACAAATCAAGCTGGACAATAGAGGTGTTTTTCAAGGAAATCAAGCAAACTTTGCAACTGGCTGACTTTATGGGGACCAGTAAAAATGCCGTAAAATGGCAAATATGGACGGTTTTGTTGACATATCTCTTGTTAAGATTTATTGCGTGGAAGCATTCTTTTCATAGGTTATTCACGCTTATCAGAGCTATATTGTGGAACTTTCTAAATCTGGAAGCCGTGCTGAAGGCATGTGAAAAAGGGAAAAGCCAATCAAACAAACTGCCACCGCCGGCACCAAAACAAATGGAATTTTATTTTTGAATACATTTGAACTCAAAAACAAGGATTTGACAAAAGGGGGTGGCTTTTTTCAAGCGAACCCACGCTCAAACTATGTCAAAAAACACCATTTTTAAGAAATTATGGGATTTCTGTGACTTTTTTACGATTTTTTTTGCAAACAAAATTTGACAAACAGTCTCTCATAGGAGGAGGGGCTGTTGCAAAACTGTTTTGCAGCGCCCCTGCTTTTTATTCTCACTCTGGGCATTAAACTCTGCTCAAATTAATGAATTTATTTCACAGCTATTCCATAACTTTTTTTATAAAGCAGCTGTGAATAATATTTGAATTTCTTGATAACTCTGATATCCGAACGATCATTTTTCAGACCCGAAAGAACGGATCACCCGGGCAGGAACTCCGGCGGCCAGCGAGTTGGCGGGAATATCTTTGGTTACTACCGCCCCGGCCCCGATAATGGAATTTTCTCCAATAGTTACTCCGGGGCAAATAATAGCGCCGGCTCCGATCCATGTCCGGCTGCCGATTTTAACCGGTTTGTGAACATGTTTTCTTTGGACAAGCCCATTTTCAACCAGCAGCGAACTGCTCAAAATTTGGGCGCAGGCACTGATTATAACATTATCCCCCAGACTGATGCCGCCCCGAGCGATGAAGTAACACCTGGGGTTTATTCTCACTCCGGCGCCACACTCGATATTTTGCGGAGAAACAAAAATCACATCGCGATTGATACGGGGGACGGGGGAACCGCAACGCTTGAAAATTTTGGAAAAATAATATCCTCTGACCTTCGCTTTAAAGCGTTGCAGTTTGGATGATAACTTGAATAAAAGGAAGAACAATGTACGCATAAAACCTTTCTCCTGCTCTATTTAAAACTCATAGCTGTTTGATAATATACATCACATGAATATTTTTTCAAATTACAAAAACGGACTGGTTCAGTGCTGACAAAAGCGATCACGGTAAGAGTTTATTGGAATGTGCGTTTGCTTTTACAATCGGCAAGTTGCTGAATTCAGCCGGAAATCACCGGGAAATTCAGTTGTACAGTGGAAAAATTTTACTTCAGGTGGTATATTAACTGCGATTTTTATTCAATTTTTTTAACAAGAGGTGCAAAATGAGCAAATTTGATAAGATCGTCGTTCCCGCCGGGGATAAAATCACTGCCGATGCCAATGGCAAACTTCAGGTATCCGACCAGCCGATCGTGGCCTTTATCGAAGGCGACGGCACCGGGCCGGATATTACCAAAGCCAGTATGCACATCTGGAACAGCGCGGTCGAAAAAGCCTACAACGGCAAACGCAAGATCGCGTGGATGGAAGTTTTTGCCGGCGAAAAAGCCAATGCGGTCTATGGCAAGGAACTCTGGCTGCCCGACGAAACGGTGGAAGCCATCCGCGAATATCTGGTAGCGATCAAGGGCCCGCTGACCACGCCTGTCGGCGGCGGTATCCGTTCGCTCAATGTGGCGCTGCGCCAAATGCTTGATTTGTACGTCTGTCTGCGCCCGGTGCGCTATTTCAAAGGCGTGCCCTCACCCGTAAAAGAACCCGAAAAGACCGACATGGTGATCTTCCGCGAAAACTCCGAAGATATTTATGCGGGTATCGAATGGATGGCCGGTACGCCGGAAGCGGAAAAAGTTATCGAATTTCTCCAGAAAGAAATGAATGTAAAAAAGATCCGTTTCCCCGAAAGCAGCTCCATTGGCATCAAGCCGGTCAGCAAAGACGGTTCGGAACGGCTGGTGCGCGCGGCTATGGAATATGCCATCAAGCAGAACCGCCGCAACGTTACATTGGTGCATAAAGGCAATATTATGAAGTTCACTGAAGGCGGCTTCAAAAACTGGGGTTACGATCTGGTACGCAGAGAGTTTGCCGATGTGGCAGTTCCCGCCCCTGACTGCGACTGGAAAGCCCCCGAAGGCAAGATTCTGGTCAAAGATTGCATCTGCGACGCATTTTTGCAGCAGATCCTTACCCGCCCGGATGAATATGACGTGGTGGCCACTCTGAATTTGAATGGCGACTATGTATCGGATGCGCTGGCCGCTTGTGTCGGCGGCATCGGGATCGCTCCGGGCGCCAATATCAACTACGTTACCGGCCATGCGCTGTTTGAAGCCACTCACGGTACCGCCCCGAAATACGCCAATCTGGACAAGGTCAACCCCAGTTCGCTGGCGCTTTCCGGCGAAATGCTGCTGCGCCACATCGGCTGGAACGAAGCGGCCGATCTGGTAACGCAAGGTATCGAACGCGCCATTCAGGACAAAGTCGTAACCTACGACTTTGCCCGTCTGATGGAAAATGCCACCGAAGTAAGCTGCTCCGGCTTTGCCAAAGCGGTGGTCGAACGCATGTAACAAATCATATCGGCGGGGAACCGGAAAGTTCCGGAGGAAGATACAGTGAAGCTGGTATCCATGCTTGATGAGGAGCTGCTGTTGGAAAAAATACCCGGCAGCAGCAAGTCAGATATTTACAAATATATGCTCGAAAAACTCTCCGGCTATGTCGAGCTGGAGCTGGACGTGCCATCTTTGACGCAAACAATGCTGGGGCAGAGCTATATGCACAGTATGCCGGTGCCCGGGTTGGATATGCCGCATGTGCGCGAAGAATCTCTGCCGGACTTGTTTATTGTGATCGGCTTGCCGGAAAATCCGTCGGCCGTCGGAGCGGATATGGTCTTTATGTCTTTGATCGGCAAGGATATGTCCGATGTGTATTTGAAGGTCATTTCCACGCTGGCGCGCCACCTGACCGTACCGGGCAACAGCGAAAAACTCATTGCCAGTGCCCGCAACGGCAGCAGTGCATTGTGGAACTATTTGCAAGATGGCGACATTACGCTGCGGACAGTGGTAACGGCCAAAGACGTAATGAGTCCGGCAACGGTCTTTTTGCGCGACGATATGCCGCTGTCGGAAGCGTTCGATTTGTTTTGCACTACTCACCGGAGATTTCTGCCGGTGGTGGATGCTTCCGGTCATTTTAAGGGTGAACTCTCCAGCCGCGCGGTGGTCAAAAGTTTCTTTCCGGATTATGTATTTATGATGGAAAATTTGAACTTCCTCAACGATTTTGCTGTATTCAACGAGATCTTTCACTCCGAACACGCTCTGCGGGTGGCCGAATATTTGAATCCGGCTCCGGCCACCGCCACATTGGATACTCCATTGATCCAGTTGACTCTCCTGCTGACCAAACAGGATGCCGGCGATGTTTATGTGGTGGATAAAGACAACATGCTCTGCGGCACGTTCGGGATCGATAATGTTATCAGCAAAGTTCTGCGCGGTTGAGGTGTGAGATGGATTGGTGTTTCTGGATCGGAACGGCGGTCTTTCTGACCACCTATTTGCTGATTGCGACCGAAAAGGTCCATAAAGTGATTTGTGCGCTGGGCGGGGCGGCGCTGATGTTTATTTTTGTATTGAGCCGACCGCACGGAGCCGGCGAGGCGCTTTCCGGCGCGGCCGCGCAATACGCCAAGCTCGATGCTTATGCCCGCAACGTAAACTTTGATGTGATTTTTACGCTGTGCGGAATGATGATCCTGGTCAATATTTTAAGTACCACGGGGTTGTTTCAGTATGTGGCGATCAAATGCGCCAAGCTGGCCAAAGGCAGTCCGCTTAAAATGATGATCCTGCTCTCGATCGCCACAGCGTTTATGTCGGCATTTCTGGATAACGTTACGACTATTTTGCTGGTGGCGCCGGTTACACTGCTGGTCTGCGCCCAGCTGGGAGTATCGCCCATACCGTTTTTGATGGCCGAAACCCTGTCCAGCAATATCGGCGGTACCGCCACTTTGATCGGCGACCCGCCCAACCTGATTATCGGTTCGGCGGCCAAGCTGGATTTCAACGCATTTTTGATCAATCTGGCGCCGTTTATTGTGGTTTTGATGGCCATTTATATGCTGTCACTCTACTTGTACTACCGCAAAAAACTCTACGTTACGGTCGAAAAACGCGCCCGGATCATGGATCTGGACGAAAAAGCCGCCATTACCGACCGCAAAAAAATGCAGCGCGGTCTGGCGGTGATGTTTTTGACTATCGGCGGATTTCTTTCGCACAGCGTAACCGGGTTGGAACCGGGCGTGGTGGCAATGGCCGGCGCGGCGCTGGGCATGGCGCTCTGCAAGGTGGATGTGGAAAAAGCGCTGGAAAAAGTCGAGTGGGTAACGCTGTTTTTCTTTATCGGACTTTTTGTGCTGGTTGCCGGCGCCAAGGCGTGCGGATTGATCGACGTTATCGGGAACGGACTGGCAGTGTTGAACAATGTGCATCCGCTGCTGGTCATTCTGATCGTTATGTGGGTGTGCGGATCGGTTGCGGCAGTAACCAACAATGTTTCGTTCACTGCGGCGGTGGTTTCGATCATTGCATTGTTTATGGAAAATGCCCCCGGTTTTCAGGGCAATACGGTGCTTTGCCAACTCATGTGGTGGGGGCTGGCGCTGGCGGTCTGTCTGGGCGGCAACGGCTCGCTGGTCGGAGCGGCGGCCAATCTGGTAACGGCCGGTCTGGCCGAAAAAGCCGGGTACAAAGTAACGTTCAAAAGTTTCATAACTTACGGCTTGCCGGTAACGATCGGCAGCATGGTGTGCGCGAGTATATACATAGTCTTGCGTTATTATTTTCAGACAGGATTCTGATACATTGAAAGATTTTCAGCTGAAAGTTTTGACCGGATTGGATCAGCTTCAGCAGCAAGCGCTGCTGGAGCTGTTCGCAGAGGCCGATTTTATTGACTCCGGCGAAGATGCAACCTTTCTGAACGCTGCCGTGGCCGGTTCGCTGCTGGCGGTCGGAGCTTTTTCCACTGACAACCAACTGATCGGTTTTGCGCGGGCGCTGGGCGATGGGGTGAGCGATTGCTACATACAGGATGTAGTCGTTCGCCGGGATTTCCGCGGTCAGCATATCGGTCAGGCGCTGGTGAATTTTCTGGTCGGGCAACTGCAAAACCGGGGCGTGGACTGGATCGGTTTGGTCGCCACGCCGGGTAACGCCGGATTTTACCGCCAACTCGGCTTTGAGCCGTTGGAAAATCACACGCCGATGATTTTCCGCCAATTCCCTGCCGATCAACAGAAAAAAATCTGATAAAATCCAGTTGATGACTTGAAAAAATCACGGAATATGTTACTATATACCATGTGTGTATTTATAATGGGTTTTGCTGTAATTGCGGCATGATTTTTTCAGGATGCAAATATGTTCAAATCAAAAAATAAAATCAGATTTTCCATGCACTTTGCCGCTGCGCCGACGCTGCTCGTGCTGTTTGCGGCAACCGTGTTGATGTGCGGATGCGGCAAAGACCGTCCGACCGAAGAACTGCTGAACGAAGCTGTTAAATACGGCAAAAACGGCCAGTGGGAAGATTGCGAAAAAAGCGCGCTCGAAGTGCTGAAAGAAAAACCGGACAATGCCCACGCATTGCTGCTGCGGGCGATCGCGGCCGAAAATCTGGGGCAGAACGAGGTCGCGCTGGAGTCCGCCAAACAGGCCTCCGAAAATGCGCCCGGTGATTTTTCAGCCCAGTACACCTACGGCCGGATGCTGGCTCAATACCCGGAAAAAACCAAAAATGCCATTCAGGTACTCAAACGGGCCCGGGAGTTGAAAAAAAATCACGCCAGCACGCTAATGCTGTTGGGGCAGTGCTGTCTGCGGATCAATTCACCGGAAGCGATCGGGTACTTCCGGATGCTGCCGAAGCATTTGCGCGAAACGCCGGAAGTCCGCACCTGCATGGCAATCTACTACATCGGCCGCATGGATGTTGATCCGGACAACAAAAAAGTGGCGATGGAAGCGCTTTACCTGGCTTACAAAGCCGCACCGGAAAACCCGGTGGTGGTGCTGAATATGGCGTTCTTTCTGGATCAATATTACCGCAAAAATCGTAAAGGACGGGAAAAAGCAATCGGCTTTTACCGGCGCTATCTGCTTTTGACCATGAATAACCCGGAAGTTAACCCCACCCGGGCGCAAGTTCAGCAGCGGATCAGCAAACTGCGTTATTGAAATCGGCCAAACAATATAATCTGATAAAAAATCTTTGAGGAGAAAAAAATGAAAAGAATTTTTGCTGCCTGTCTGCTGGGTGCAGTCATGTCCGGTTGTGCCTGCTGGAACGCTTGTCCGGATAAAAATAACGGACAGGAAAATATTGTTATCGTAAAAACCGCCGAAAAGATCACGCTGGACGGCAAGCTGGACGAAGCGGCCTGGAAAAATGCTCCGGCACACGTTACCCATTTTGCCGATGCCTCCGGCGGCTTGCCGGAACTGGAACACAAACGTGTACTGGCCGATAAATTTGAACCCGCCTCGATCAAAGTGCTTTATGATGACGAGTATATCTATGTCGGCGCCGTGCTGACCGACGAAGATATCGTTGCCTTGCTGAAAAAGAATCAGAATCAGGATTATCTTTACCGTACCGCCGATACGCTGGAAGTTTTCATCTGGCCGGTGGCCGGTCATCATTACTGGGAACTTTACAGCACGCCGACCGGCAATAAGACCGGATTTTTCTTCCCCGCCGGCGGCATGACTTTTATGGAGCCGCTGATGACCAAAGTACCGGTCATGCCGGGCTTGGAAGTGGCATCCACTATTCAGGGCACCTTGAACGATCACAGCGACCGCGACAAGAGTTGGACGACTGAAATGCGTATTTCCATCAAAGAACTCAACAGCAAAGGCGTCAAGTTTGAACCCGGTCAGGAATGGCGTATGCTGTTTTCGCGCTACAACTATTCGCATTTTATGTACGCCAAACAACATTCGTTCTACCCGCAGCTGCCCTCGTGCAACTTCCATCTGCGTCAATACTATGCGCCGGTGGTGTTCAAATAAAAATGACGTTTTGAGTTGCTAATCAGCAACATACTGCATTTTAATGCAAAAAAACGATAAATTTTGCATAAAAACCGCTTTGTCCCCTTGACAAGGCGGTTTTTTTTATGTAAACTGTATTTATACAAATCGTTACGGCATTTTGCTGTGAGTTGTTAAAAAAATTCAGAAAAAGCTGGCAAGGCTGGGGGAACACTCTGACATGCCGGTTTGATTCTCCTGTTTTCCGATTCCGATATTGTAAAACAATCATGCGTTTTTTCCGGCATGTTCGGCTATCTCAACAGGCGATATATATCAATAAAGTATTATTTTTTTTCGGAAAAAACGCAGAAAATAACCTGTCTTGAACTATGGACAGGGAAAGGTAAAGCATGAATATTTATGTGGGAAACCTGCCGTACAGCACGACTCGTGAAGATCTTGAAGCGCTGTTCGGAGAATTCGGCGCCGTAGATGCGGCCCGCGTGGTCATGGATCGTGAAACCGGCCGCAGCAAGGGATTCGGTTTTGTGGAAATGGCCGACGACGCAGCCAAAGCGGCGATCGAAAAGCTCAACGGCAGCGAAATCGGCGGCCGCAAAGCTGTCATCAACGAAGCCCGCCCCCGCGAAGATCGTCCCCGCACCGGCTTCCGTCCCCGCGGCGAACGCAAGTAACAGGCGCATAAAAACTTTTTGCTGAAAAAAGTATCGGGTTGCTGCAAAACCTGCAATAAGGTTGCAGCAACCCGTTTTTTGTATACCTGAAAATCCCGGCAGCAAAAATATTGCATCTTTCCGGCAGAAAGTTTTTCCGCCGCCGGCAAGGCGCCCGATACAGACGGCAGATTTTTTACAGACCGCAGAGCCGGCGCAGTTTTTCGCGCAAGGTTTTAGCCGGCGGGCGGTCGTCGGTTTCTTCCGGTTCCCAGTCCGAAAATCCCGGCAGTTCTTCCCATTGAAAAAGGGTAATGTATTCGTTGCCGCCGGTGTAGTAGTCAATAAATACCGCTTCCAGCTCGCTCTGACTGAATCCGGAGCGGGTGGCGCGGTAGAGTCCGGCCGGATTTTTATATTCCAAGCTCCAGCCATCGGTTTGCAGAAAGTGTCTTTCATCCCGGTCAAGGATCACGCAATCCTCGCTGCCGGCAAACAAGCGTGCCAGCATGATGCGGATATGGTCAGCGCCCTGGATCGGTACATCGTTGATCTTCATAAAACACTCTCTTGCTTTTTTAATAAACAACTCCGGCCGGCATTCCGACCGGAGTTGTGATCAAAACCGCTTTTATTTGGCAACAAAGTTGCTGCCGTTCCAGGCATATTTGGCCGGGAGTTTGGCGGCAAATGCTTCCGGATCGATCCCGATCTTCTTCAGCGGCGCCGTAAAGCACATCTGCACGATCTCTTCGGGCGAAAAGACCTTCAGATCGGCCACAACATTGGCGCACTGCAGAATGGTGGCCGAAGAGCCGACCAGACATTTCTTTTCGGGGTTGTGCAGCAGGCCGTTTTCTTCGAGAACGGCATAGTTGCCCAACGTTTCGTACACCCCGGGAGGCATACCGGCGATCGGCGACGCATCGCTTACGCAAATAACGTTATCCACTCCCTTGGCGCGGATCATAGCCTTGACGACCGGCGGCGGCAGATGGTGGCCATCGGTAATCAGACCGGCAGTTACACCATCTTCGCACAAACCGGCCCAAATGGGATTGCGGTGGCGGTCAATGCTGTTGGGGCAGCCATTGCCCAGGTGCGTAAGCCAGCTGGCACCGGCGGCGGCACAGCGCTGCACATCTTCAAAAGTGGCCAGATGATGCCCCAGCGAAACGACCACGCCCTTGCTGACAGCATATTTGGTGAATTCGGCCGCGCCTTCGCTTTCGGCAGCAATGGTGATGACCTTGATATTGTTGCGGCTCCACTGCATCATTTTATCGAAAAATTCCGCAGTAGGCTTCTGCACATACTTGGGGTTGTGAGCGCCGACTGCACCGGGCTGATCGCTCAGGAACGGCCCTTCGGCATGGATCCCCAGAATTACATGACCGACTTCGGGGTCTTCCATGGCATCGGCAATGATGCCGAGGTTTTTGGCATAGATCTCTTCGCTGGAAGTGATCACCGTAGCCAGAAAACCGGCAGTACCGCGTTTGTAGATTTCGCGGGCAGTCATCAGCACCTTTTCGAGCGTCAAACCTTCCGCAGAGTAATCGACCCCCAGAAAACCGTTGACCTGCAGGTCAACAAATCCGGGCAGATTGTTAATACTAACAGCCATTTTTTTATCCTTTGTTTTCAGAACGGTTGAAAAACATTCTGTTGAATTAACATACCATGAGTTGAGTTTTTTTCAAGTACCCGCGAGCAAAAAAGCGGAATTTGCCGGATTTTCCGGCTTATATGCGTTCTTTGCGGTAGGACTGCGGTGTTTGGCCGAAGCGGTTATGAAATGCCCGGCTGAAGGCCTGGATACTGGTATAGCCGCACAATTCAGCGATCTCTGATACAGAGTGTTCGGTCTTGCACAACAACCCCGCCGCCTGATAAAGCCGCCGCTGCTGGATATGTTTGCCGATGGATACTTCGGTTTCGGCAAAAAACTTCCGCCGCAGCTGACTTACTGAAATATGAAATTCCTTTGCCAAGCCATTCAGCGACAGATCCTGATCCAGATGCTGGGTAATATATTGCGCCACCTTGTGCGAAAAACTTGCGCCCGGCGGCAGCACCAGTTCTGACGGTGTATTCAATTGCTGTTGCTTGATCTTGTTTAACAGCAAGGTCAGCAGCAGACTCAAATTCCACATGTCAGTTGGTTCCTGCTTGTATTCTCTGATCAACCAACCAGCAGCTTCCATGAGTTCGTCATTCAACATCACCGGCAGATGAGCTTCGGGCAGGATTTCTTCGTTCCGGCAATAGAAACTGATCATAAAGCGGAATATATCAGGTCGGGTGTGGGCAAAAAAGTGGCTTGCAAAAGGCCGTATCAGGAATATACTGTTTTCGGGCAGAACAAAACTCTGCCGGTCCAGGTTCAGTTCGCAAGGCGCTCCCAGATTGAAATTCAGCAAATACCGGTGATGGATCGCTCCGCCCCGATAGACCGGATAGACCCCGCCCCGGTAAAAAAGCAGAATGTTCTGGGGCAGCGGAATATCATAGCCGTGCGGACATTCGGTAAAAAAATCTTTTACCGGCGGCAGAGTCTTGATCAAATCTATGAATCCAGATGTATCTTTGAACATAATTGTTAAAAATACGGACAATTTAGTGATTGTTTAACCTTTTATTTCAGTGTATAATATATGCCATAAGGTGTTTAATGCAATTTTTGCGGGGGAGTTTTTATCAAAAAAAATCCTCTGCTTGCGAGTTAAAGATTCCACACAGGATCAGGAGTATCAGAAAAATGAAAAAGTGCCGTATTGCCGTTATCGGCGTCGGTCAACGCGGGTGTCATTATGCAGCGATGCTGGCTGAACACCCGCAAGTCGAACTTGCCGCTTTGTGCGATTGTTCGCCGGAGCGGCTGCAGGCGTTTGCCGGAGAACTCAACCTTGCGGATGTGCCGCAGTTTTACACCATCGAAGATCTGTTTGCCCGGTGCGAGTTTGAGGCGGCGATCATCACGGTGCCGGATGTTTTGCACGCGGCGGTGGCAGTGGCCTGCTGCGAGGCCGGCAAACACATCATGCTCGAAAAACCCATGGCGCCTACGGCTGACGAGTGCCGGCAGATCATCAACGCAGTCAGGAAAAACAATACGATCATCCAGATCGGTTTTGTGCTGCGCAACCACCCGGTTTTCAGCCGGGTCATCGAAATCGCCCGCAGCGGCGCGCTGGGGCAGATACTCAACATAGCTTCGGCCGAAAATATCGGTGTTATGCACGGTGCAAGCTACATGCGCCGCTGGCACCGCAAGGTCGCCAATTCCGGCGGTTTTCTGCTGGCCAAGTGCAGCCACGATATAGATATCATTGCCACGGCGGCCAACAGTCAGGTCAAGCGGGTGGCGGCGTTCGGCTCGCTGGATCATTTTACTGCGGACAAACTCAAACATGAATATTGTTCGGAGTGTCCGGATCAGAGTTGCCGTTACCGGTTCGGCGGTGAGTTTGTGCGCATGAGCGAAACCGAAAAATCTGCGCCATCGCAAAAAGGTTTTGACCTTTGCGTTTACAATTCCGATAAAGATATTATAGATCACGAAGTAGCGATCATGGATTTTGCCAACGGTATCAAGGCTTCTTTTGCGCTGAACTTGTTTGCCGAAGTCCCCAAACGCACCATCAATATATGTGGTACAGAAGGTATTCTTTATGCCGATACCGCCGAAGAATGTATCCACATACATTACTCCAACGGCAAACCTTATGAAAAAATCGAATGTAAACCCAAAGATTCCTCCGGACACGGCGGCAGCGACAAGGGTTTTCTGGATGACTTTGTGGATTGTCTGATCAACCGCACCCGCCCCCGCGCTGATTACATGGCCGGTCTGGCTTCCACGGTTATCGGCAATGCCATCGAAAAAGCCATGCAGTCCGGCACGGTCGTGGCTATTGCCGCGGAGGAATACAATCTGGAACAGTAAAAATTTTTGATTAAAGAGCAAGCAATAGAAACATAAACCGATCATTAGCCAACATTAAATGAAAGGAAAAAAACATGAAACGCAAACCTTTTACCTTGATCGAGTTGCTGGTTGTCATCGCTATTATTGCCATTCTGGCGGCCATGCTTTTGCCCGCACTTTCGGCGGCGCGTGAACGGGCGCGCGGCACCCAGTGCGTCGGCAACCTCAAACAGCTCGGCACCGGGCTGGTAGCTTACTCCATGGACAACAAAGACTTTTATGTAATTGCCCGAACCGGTGTTGCGCCGTATGACAGCTGCAATTACATGGATTTTCTGGCGCCGTATATTTTTGGCCGCGAAGTAACTAAAAACGGAGCCAATATGTCCTCGATCAGCAATAACTCCAATTTGCTTTGCCCCACCACGGCTTATTGTGCATACAACCGGATCGTGGGCAGCGAAAAAGTTGGCGGCGACGGCAAAACCATGATCACTTACGGCTACAACATGGCGGTCAACGAAAATGATTTCAACAACGATGTCGGGCTTTATATCTGGAAAGTCAACAAAACCCGCAACGCCGGAGGCGTAAAAGATCCCACCGGCACCGTGGCGTTTATGGATTCATTCTGCCTCGACGGGGCGCGGGCCGAGTTGGTTGAATATCCGGGCAGCAGCAATTACCCGGGAACCAAATATATTGATGGTACTCACGGCAAACAGGTCAATATGGCCTTTTGCGACGGCCATGTGGACAGCATGGATATAAAGTCGATACCTAAATCCAACGAGGGTATCTGGACTGTCAAATCCGGCGACTGACCGTATTGTAAAAAATATCAAAATTTCAATTTGAGTATACATTTACCTTGAAAACTGTATACTCCGGGTGGATATTGTTTTGATAAACCTGTAGATTATTTTTTGAGGAGATAAAATTATGAATTGGAAAAAACTCTGCTTGAGTGCGCTTGCCGCGGCGGCGGTCAGCACCGCAGCTGCCACTGAAAAAGGCAATATATTAAGTCTTTCGCTGGGGGATATGTACGCCACCGGGCGCGGCGCGGAAAAAATGGATTCGCCTGAAGCCGTGGAACTGGGGATCAAAACCTGGGCAAAACAGTATAATATCAACATTGTAAACTGGCGTTTCAACGATGAACACATGGAAAACTTTTCCATGTCCGACAAAGGCTATGTGGGCTGGCAGATGCGCGAATATGCCGCCATGCGCAAGCGTTTTGACGATAACAAAGCCGGCTTGGAAGTCTGCCGCAAACTGGGTTTGAAGTTTATTCTGAACTTTACCTTTAATGACGGCGGCTGGCCGCAGAATCCGGATGGATTCCGCCGGGTTTATTATTGTTATCAGGACAAAGCCCTGATCGCCAACCCCGAATTGCAGGAAGTGGATAAGCGCGGAGTCTATCACTACGGTTATCTTGATCTTTCCAATCCGGTTGCCCGTAAACTTATGGTCGACCGCATCGTTATGTGGTGCGACCGCCTGCAGGCCGATGGTATTTATTTGAATACCCGCAGCCACAGCGGTGTTTACTCGCAAGACCGCAACTACAAGCCCGGGCCGCACCACGCCGACCGCTTCGGCTTCGGCAAAAATCTGGTGGCCGAGTATCAGAAGCGTTACGGCATTGACATTATGACCGACGAACGCTTTGATTATCAGAGCGATAAATTTGCGCCCGATAGCGTGGAAGTGGAAAACTGGCGCAAGCTCCGCGGCGAATACTTTGAAATTTTCTATAAAGAAGTCCGCGAAGCCCTCGGCAAAGATAAGATGCTCATTCTGGCGCTGCCGCTGGGCAATTACATGGGGTCTTCCGGCGGCAATATCTTTGTTGATCACGAAAAGATCCTCAAATCCGGCATTGCCGACGGTATTGTACTGGGGAGTTCCAGCGGCTATGTGCCGGAAAAGTTGCAGCGCAAACTCGGTTATCTCTCCAGCGAAGCTCACGAAGCCAATTACAACGTTCCCACCTTTGCTGAATATCTGAAAAAATACGGTCAGCTGGCCGCCGATAATAAAGTTAAACTTTACAGCAACCAGCGAACCGTTTTCCGTAAAGCCGACCAGCAGGTAATTGAAAATACTCCATACCATGAAGGTATTACTTTGCACTTGCTTACACTGCAGCCGCACCCGATCTTGAGCGATTCGGCTGATTTGCGCCCCACGCAAGGTGTTTTTTCGGCCGAAGCGGTGGTCAAACCTTACAAAACCGACCGTCTGGGCGAAGTTTTGAGCAAATACGATCACCGGGTTCCCCGCGATATGGGCCGCGGCTGGGCGTTGAGCTGTCAGTTTGAAAAGTATAACAAAGGCAACCCCATGCGTGCGGTTTTCCGGGTCAATCTGTACGGCAGATTCAACAACCGTATGCAGCACAAAGATATTGCAGTATGGAGCAAAAGCGAACTCAAGTTCGATGAATATGTCTGCATCGGCGGCACGGTGGATATGGAAAAGAACGAAATAAGGCTCTATGTCAACGGCAAACTCGAAAATACGGTTGCCATTCCCGAAAACGCGGTGCTGACGCAAAATAACACCACCGACTTTACTATCGGCTGTTACAGCGGCACCCGTACTTCCGCTTTCAGCGGTCTGATCGACTGGGTCCGCATCAGCCATGCGCCGATCGTTGAAAGTGGTTCTATCCCCGCCTACACCGGCAAAGAAGCCGGCACCAAGGTATTTTACCGCTTTGACGGCACGGTCAAGCCGCTGGTGAAACCCGCCGATTCAGAATTTGATTTCATCGGTGTTGAACAGTTCGGCTCCGGCATAAAAGGCGGCAAAGCTCTGGAGTATGCCAGGGGCGCACTTTGATTAATGCTTTTTTCCGGATGATACCGGGTTGATTTTATGGGAGTACAGCAATGAAAATAAAACTTTCCGCAGCAATTATCACGACTTTTTTTATGGTAATAAGTGATCTTGCTGCCGCCGAAGTATGGACAACTTGCAGCTTTGAAGATTTCCGCAAAGGTTTTTTCGGCAATGCCGGACAGAATATTTATGTTTCAGCAAACGGCACATTGCAAAGAATCCACCACAGCGATATAAATCTGGATGGCGAAGTCGATCTTTTATTCTGCAACTCCCAGGCTCACGAAGAATATGTGCATCCGGTAGTGTACCGCAATGTACTTGAAGACCCCGGTCGGCAGATCGAATTGCGGCTGGGCGGAGTATCCAGTGCCATTGCCGTTGGTGATCTTAACGGCGACGGTTTTGACGAAGTGGTTTTCGCCTGCGGGTGGAACGGTTCTTCGTGGATCCCCAACAACATGATCTTTTATGGTGCGGCAGAAGGCATCAGCAACCGCTATCACCACTATCTGGTGGCGACCGGCGGCAGACCGGTGATCGGTGATTTCAACGGCGACAGACTGCCGGATCTGATCTTTGTTTACGGCAATGCCGATCAAGGCAAGCTGACACTTTTTGCCAACACGCCGCAGGGGATGCCCTCCACAGGCAAAGATATGCCATTTACCGATGCGGCCATGAAGCAGGAAGCCAACTACATTGCCGGAGTCATTGCTGTACCCGATATTGGCGGCGATGCGATCGTATACCGCATGAACAATGGCGGATTGAATATTTTCCGCAACCTCAACGGTAAATTGGAACTCAAAGCCGAAGTTCTGCTGCCGCCGGACCCGGATTACCAAGAAGTCAAAAACCGCCTTGCCAACAACCAATTCGTGCCGGATCCCAAGCCGCTTTTGCGTTCGATCAAACTCAACGGCAAGCTCTATATTTTCGGCGCCAGAGAAAAGAGTTCGTCGCTCTATCCTTACACCAATGGCAAGTTGGATAAAGCTAATGCTATTACGTTCAAGATCAACAACGCGCTGGCACTTGCCGCCGGCGATGTGCGCCAAAAAGGTTTGCAGGATCTGGTATTTGCTGCCAAAGACACTTTCAACGGCAAGGAGTGTTCGTGGTATTACCCGGCGGCGGCAGACGGCAGCTATCCGGAAAAAGACCGCGCAGCGATCCCGACTTACCGCGCCAACGATATAGCGTTGGCAGATTTAGGCGGGAAAGCGCTTTCGCTGATAATCATGCAAAGCAATATAATAACCAGCTACGACGGTTCGACTTTGCTATATAAAGAATTTACCGGGGCGGAATCGCTGAAAAACACTCCCGTCAAACTGCCTTGCGGCGATGCCCGGATGATCCTGCTGCCCCGTATGGCAGGCCGACAGCAGTTGGTTCTGCCCCACACCCGCAGCGGTCAGGCCACCAGTATTCTGCCGGTGGTGATCTATACCGGCAGAAACGGTTCTTTTGATCCGGAGCGCAAGATTGAACTCATGGCCAACGGCGCTATGGACGGTGTGTTTGCGGATTTGGACAATAACGGATACCCGGATGTGATTTTAGCCAACGAAGTGGAGATGTCGCCCCATCTGGACGACGGTTCGTACATCTACTTCAACAGCAAAGAGGGTTTTGAAAAAACTCCGCTCAAGCTGCCGACCAGATTCGCTACCGGGATCGTCGTTGCCGACTTTGACGGCAATGGCCATCTGGATATAGTTTTCACTGCGCTGGCGGATGAGTTGACCATGTATTACAACCAGGGCAACCGCCAATTCCAACGCCGCGATATAAAGCTGGGCAAAAATTGCAAAACCTTGTGGCTGGCAACTGCGGATTTGAATAAAGATGGTTTTCTGGATCTGGTCGTGCCGGTATTATCGGAGGGGCGGAGCTGTATTCTCTGGGGCGGCAAAGATGGTTTTGATTACAGTCGCCGTCAGGATTTCAATATCAATCGCAGTCAGAATGTGAAGATCGCTGATTTGGATGGCGATGGCTGGCTGGAATTGCTGTTTTGCGGAATGTATCCTGCCATCGGCAAACCCCACGATTGTTATGTAACGATTTTCCACGGCAGTCGTGATGGCTACAAAGATCACCGCCGCACCCAGCTGCCCGCCAACGATGCCAACTCTCTGGCGGTGGAAGATTTCAACAATGACGGGTTGCCGGATATTTTTATCGGTGCTTACGACAGCAGTTTATCCCGCGAACTGGATTCGCACATTTACTGGCAGCATCCGGTTGACGGTTTTACCAAAGACAACCGCTTCTGTTTGCGGACAGAGGCCGCCTGCGGAGTGATTGCGGCGGATTTCAACCGCGACGGCTGGCTGGATATGGCCATTGTCAACCACAAGATCAACACCAAACACGTTTCCTACTCGCAGGTGTGGTACAACGATCACGGGAAATTTTCCGGCGAAAATACTATCAAGCTCCCTACTTCCGGGCCGCATGGCATGATCAATACACCTTTGACGAATATTATGAACCGCAGTGCCGCCGAAGAGTATATATCGGAAATTTATCAACGCAAAAGCGCCGCGGAAACGCTGTATGTCAAACTTTCAGCCGATATTCCGCAAAGCACCCGAGTCAAGCTGGCCTTGCGGAGTGCAGACTCCATCGAAACGCTGCAACAGGCGCCGTTTGTGGAAGTGGATGTTGATAAAGCTATTCCGGTCAGGAAAATTCCGGGTAAATATCTGCAATACCGTTTGCAGCTGATTGCTCAAGACGGGATCAACACCCCGAAAGTCCGCAGCGTGGAGATCATTTTCAACTGAAAAAATCAGTCCGGTGCTGAAGCATCGGCAATAGCAATACCGGATCGGCAGCTGGCTTATAACCGGCAATTGACCGGGCTTGTCAGGAAAAAAACGGGGCTGCTGCCAATTTTTTGCAGCTGCCCCTGATATTGATCAATTAAATCAGATCACTTTACGATCGAGATCTTTTTGCCGCCGCTGCGGGCGGATTTGTGGGCCGCATCGCAGAGTTCCAGATTGCGCAGACCGTCGTAAGCGTTCAGCGGGCGTTTGGACAGCACACTCTTGGCGTGTTTGGTGATAAGCGCCTGATAGATGTTCTGCACCTTGCCGGGAGCAAGCTTTTTCTGGGTCTTGCCGTTGTCGATTTCCAACCGCATCTTGATCGGTTCATCTTCGTAGCCCGAGAGCTGGAACATGGTGCCGAAGCCGCGCAGAACCGCCTGATTGCCATAGATTTCGTAACCCAGGTTGGTCAGGGTGCCGGCCAGACCGCCGCGCAGTTCGCTGAACGCGACTTTGGCACTGGCAACAATGCCGTTGGCCATGCCGAATTTGATATAAGCGCCATCTTCGGCTTTGATATCCATGAGTTTGGGCAGATAAGAAGCTGCCACCCATTCCACTGTGGAGTCAAAAACATATTCAGCTACATAGAAGCAATGGCTGGCCACGTCGCCGATCGGGCCGCCCATTTCTTTGATATTGCTGCAGCGCCACGAAGCTGCTTCCGCCGGATCGTAGCCAAAAGCAAATTCCATGTGGAAACACGCATCGTTGATGTCGCCCAACGCGCCGGAGGAAACCACTTTGCGGGCCTTGATGTTGTAGATATTGTTGGTCATCATGTGGTCGACCGAAAGCGAGAGCTTCATTTTTTTGGCAGTTTCGACCATCTTTTTGGCATCGGCAATGCTGGTGGCCATGGGTTTTTCGGTGATGACGTGTTTGCCGGCTTTGAGCGCGGCGATCGCCAGCTTGGCGTGGGTGGCGTTGTTGGTGGCCACATAGATGGCATCCAGCTCGGGATCAGCAATCATTTCTTCGCTGGAGTTGTACCATTTGAGGCCCAGCGCTTCGGCCGCCGCTTTACGGGCGGGGTTGACGTCGGTAGCACCGACCAGCACTGCATTGCTCAAGGCTTCAAAACGCGCCTTGTCGCAGGCAAAACCTTCTTTGGCAATACGATTTTCGGCAATACCGCCAAAACCGATCAGACCGTACTTGACTTTTTCCATTGTTCAAACCTTTCATATTTTCGGGTTAAAAAATCAGCACACTGCATAATGTAGCGCCGAAAAATGACTTTGCAATTTCCGAAACGCTATAATTTGCCTTTTCCGGTTGGAAAAAATGCTTTTTTTGTGGTAAATATTGCGGAAATGTGTTATATTAAGAAAAAATTGCAACCTGTTATTTCTTAAAGAAAGCAACTGTCATGATCCGCAAAGCAAGCGAATGTAAATCTGAAGTGCGCGAAAATATGCGCGGCGGCGATAAATCCGTTAAAATCACTCATTTTTTTGATGAAGCCAACGACCTTATGTCGCCGACCCGGCTCTGCGCCAAACTCGAACTCGAACCCGGTGCGTCCATCGGATTCCACGAACACGGCAAAGAAGAAGAGATGTTTGTGGTACTGGCCGGTAAAGCACTGATCAACGATAACGGTACGGAAGTGGTCGTCAGTGCCGGCGATACCATCCTGACCGGTAACGGTGCCGGCCACGCGGTCAAAAGTCTGGGGCCGGAAACGCTGCAGCTGTTGGCTGTGATCGTACCTTTTGCTGAATAAATCGGGATTGCAAGATTATGTTCAATAGAGATCAATTGTTGCTTCTGGCGCAAACTTACGGTACTCCGCTGTACGTTTACAGTGCCGATAAAGTCATAGAGCAGTACAAATCGCTCTACCGGTATATACCGTATGACAAGCTGCAGGTGCATTACGCGCTCAAAGCCAATTACAATGTTGCGCTGCTTGCTGCCTTGCGCAATGCCGGTGCCGCGCTGGATACCGTCAGCCCCGGCGAAGTTCAGCTGGCTCTGCAATTAGGGTTCGCGCCGGAAAAGATCATCTTTACGGCCAACAACCTCAAAGACGAAGAAGTTGCCGAAGTCAAGGCGCTCGGGGTCCTGTTTAATATCGGCAGTACATCGCGGCTGGAAAAATTCGGCAAAGCCTATCCCGGCAGCCGCATTTGCGTACGATTCAACCCCGATGTGGTTGATGGCGAAAATGCTGCCACTGCTACCGGCGGCGATCTGGCCAAATTCGGCATCCTGATGCAGGATGTGGATAAAGTTGTGGATATTGCCCGCCGATACGATCTGCACATCGTCGGCTTGCACGAACATACCGGCAGCGGTCTGCAGCACACCGAATCGGTGTTTCAGAGTATGAAAAATCTTATGGCGCTGGCCACACGCGAGCGTTTCCCGGAGCTGGAATTCATGGATTTCGGCGGCGGGTTCAAAGTACCGTACAAGCCGGACGAAATTCCGGTGGATTACGCGGCCATGGGAGCGGAAATCGTGCGTCTGTTCAAAGATTTCTGCCGGAGTTACGGTAAGGATCTGGAACTCAAGTTCGAGCCGGGCAAATATATCGTTGCCCAAGCCGGGGTGATGCTGACTGCAGTCAACACGCTCAAATTCAACCGCACCCGCACGATTGCCGGCTGCGATGCGGGGTTCCCGCAGCTGATCCGCCCGGTATTTTACGGTGCGTATCACCGGATCGAAAATCTTTCCAACCCCGCCGGCGAAGTAAAAGTTTACGACGTATGCGGCAATATTTGCGAAAGCGGCGACCGCTTTGCCGAACAGCGCGAATTGCCCGAAATACGCGAATATGATGTGCTGGCGATCTACAACGCCGGTGCCTACTGTTACAGCATGGGCGGCGTATATAATCTGCGCAGTATGCCCGGCGAAG
>SUWA01000046.1 GCA_015061695.1 Lentisphaerota bacterium | reverse complement strand
CCCGGTTTGCAGTTCCGAAGTAATACGGAAAGTTTTATTATCTCGGATCAGCGCCTGAATCCCCGGCGTCTGGATCATGATTTCAAAAGCAGCGATTCGGCCTTTTTTGTCGCAACGCGGCAGCAGTTCCTGCGAAATAACCCCGATCAGCGACGAAGCCAGCTGGGTACGGATCTGCTGCTGCTGCGTGGTGGGGAACGCGTCTACAATACGGTCGACCGTTTCGGCCGCCCCGGTGGTGTGCAGTGTACCGAACACCAAGTGCCCGGTTTCAGCCGCAGTGATAGCCGCACCGATAGTTTCCAAGTCGCGCATTTCCCCTACCAGAATAATATCCGGGTCCTGTCGCAGAGCGCGGCGCAAAGCATCTTCAAAACTCACTGTATCAGCGCCGATTTCGCGCTGGATTACCACACTCTTTTTGTGTTGATGATAGAATTCGATCGGGTCTTCCACAGTAATGATATGGCAGGCCCGTTCCATATTGATAAAGTTCATCATCGAAGCCAGCGTGGTGGATTTACCCGAACCGGTCGGCCCGGTCACCAGCACCAGCCCGCGGGGGCGGTAGAGCAGATTTTTGATCGACTCCGGCAAACCGAGCTGTTCAAAAGTAAGCAAAGTATTGGGGATCTGACGCAGCACAGTACCGTAAAAGTTTTTCTGCTTGAACGCGCTTACACGGAATCGTGCCTGATCGCCGTAAGCAAAACCGAAGTCCACCGAACCGACTTCCTGAATTTTTTGAATATGCACTTCCGAAGCGATCGACTTGACCAGACGTTCAGTATCTTCAGCAGTCAGCGGAGGCAAATCAAGCGGAGTCATATCGCCATGCAGACGCACCACCGGCGGAGCGCCGACTTCAATATGCAAGTCACTTACACCTTCATCGACGACCAACTGCAGCAGATCAGACATTTCTACCATTTTATAAACGCTCCATTTTTAGATTTCTATATTCCAACACAAAAAAACCGCCATCCGATCATGTATAACGCAAAACCTCGTCAACCGAAGTTTCGCCGTTATATATTGACAACAAACCATCTTCACGCATTGTACGCATCCCCATGGCGATCGCCTTGTTCTGGATTTCCAGCGTCGGCGCTCCACGGTAGATCAAGTTGGACAGTTCCGGGTTCATTACCATAAGTTCGCAAATCGCTTTCCGGCCCTTGTAGCCGGTATTTTTGCAAATCTGACAACCTTTGCCGTAGTAGAACGGACGGTTGCCGATATCTTCGCGGGTGAGTTCCAGACGTTCCAATTCTTCATCGCTGGGTGTATACGGCGTCTTGCAGGCGTAGCAGACCCGGCGCAGCAGTCGCTGACTGAGTACACCGACCAAACTCGAACAGATCAGGAACGGTTCCAAGCCCATATCCACCAGACGGGTAACGGTACTGGCCGAGTCGTTGGTGTGCAGAGTACTGAACACAAAGTGCCCGGTCAGCGATGCTTCCACCGCGATCTGGGCGGTTGTAAAGTCACGGATTTCCCCCACCAGGATCCGGTCAGGGTCCTGACGCAGAAACGCTCGCAGCGCTTTTTCGAAAGTCATCCCGACCGCTTCGTTGATCGGAACCTGTACGATACCGTCGATATCGTATTCCACCGGGTCCTCGGCGGTGAGGATCTTATCGCCGACCACGTTGATTTCGTTGATCGCCGAGTAGAGTGTGGTAGTCTTACCGGAACCGGTCGGCCCGGTCACCAGCAGAATACCGTTGGGCAGATGGATGATTTCGCGGAACTTATTCAACAATGCATCGTCCAGCCCCAGCGAGTCCAAACTCAAGTTCACCACGGTACGGTCAAGTACACGCAGCACCACCGATTCGCCGTAAGATGTCGGCAGACAGGATACACGCAAGTCGATCGGTTTGCCGTTCATCTTGGTCTGGATACGGCCGTCCTGCGGAACACGCCGTTCCGAAATATTCAAACCGCTGAGGATCTTTACGCGGCTGGTGATCGGCAGCGCCATGATTTTCGGCGGCGGCGGCAATTCGTACAAAGCGCCGTCCACGCGGTAGCGGATGCGGAATTCGTGTTCAAACGGCTCAAAGTGGATGTCACTGGCTTTATCTTTGATCGCCTGACGGATCACAAAGTCAACAAAGCGCACCACCGGCGCGGAGTTGGCCGCTGACTCCAGCTCATCTTCATTTTCGTATTCACTTTCCTGTTTGGCCAGATCGCCGAACATGCTGACCATATCCTGCGCATTGAAAGGGTAATACTTTTCGATCGCTTCATCGAACTGATCTTCCGGCGCCATGACGATCTGAAAATCGCGCCCCAGAATAAAGCGCAAATCATCCACCGCACTGGTATCCAGCGGGTTGCGCATGGCCAAATGCAGCAGATCGTTTTCTATACGCACCGCCACCACCCCGTAAGTACGGGCGGTTTCCGGATCAACCGTATCCAGCGTGGCGGTCGGGATATCAATTTCCAGCAGGTCAATAACTTCCGCGCCCAGATTATCTGCAATCAGATGCAGCAATTCTTCTTCGTTGCAAAAGCCGTAATCCAATACTACATCGCGGAAATTTTTTCCGTTACGTTCACGTTCTTCCAACGCTTCCTGCAGCTGCTCGGGAGCTGCACCGGCTTCCAGCAATATATCGTATAATGCTTGTGTTTCCTGATCTATCATATCATCACCCGATGCCTTAATCTTCGTCCATCATAGTTACGCGGATCACTTCTTCAAGCGTGGAAATCCCCCCTTCGGCTTTACGCAGAGCGTCATCGCGCAGCGAGTGCATACCGTTGCGGCGGGCGGCTTCGCGGATAACCTGGGTCGGCTCGTTGCGATAGACCAGTTCGGTTATATCGTTATCGAGCATACAGATTTCGTAAATACCGATTCGGCCGCGGTAGCCGGTTTTGCCGCAGTTGGAGCAACCTTTGCCTTTTTTGAACTTGTGCGTGGCCAGATACTCGTCCGACAACCCCAGCAGGTGTTTTTCCACTTCAGTGGGGGTATACTCCTGCGCACAATGTTTGCAAATACGCCGCAGCAGCCGCTGGGCCATGATCGCACGCACCGCCGACGCCACCAAAAATGATTTCACGCCCATATCCACCAGTCGGGTGATCGCCCCGGGAGCATCGTTGGTATGCAGTGTACTGAACACCAAGTGCCCGGTAAGAGCAGCGTTGATCGCGATTTCGGCCGTTTCCACGTCGCGGATTTCCCCGATCATTACGATGTTGGGCGCCTGACGCAAGATCGCACGCAGTGCGGCAGCAAAGGTCATATTCACATAGCGGTCAACCTGCACCTGGTTGATCCCGGGCAGCTGATATTCCACCGGGTCTTCCACGGTAATGATCTTACGCGATACTGTATTGATCGTATTCAAAAACGCATAAAGCGAAGTCGTCTTACCCGAACCGGTCGGCCCGGTTACCAAAAAGATACCGTCCGGCATGGCTAAAATCCGGTTCACCAGCACCATATCGTCAGCATAGAACCCCAGCTTCGGCACATCCAGCTGAATGCTGGATTTATCCAGAATACGCATTACGATACTCTCGCCGTGAGTGGTGGGAATACTCGACACACGCAAGTCGATGTCTTTTTCGCCCACGCTCATCTTGATACGTCCGTCCTGCGGGATACGCTTTTCGGTAATATCCAGCCGGGCCATGATCTTCAATCGGCTGGTCAGATTGGACTGCAGGAATTTCGGAGGCGAATCCATTTCGCGCAAAACGCCGTCCACGCGGTAGCGCACACGGTAATACTTTTCCATCGGCTCAAGGTGAATATCGCTGGCCCCGAACCGGTAGGCATCAATAATAATACCGGTTACCAGTTTGATGATCGGAGCGTCTTCATCGTCCAGATTTTCATCTATTTCGGTGGCATCGACTTTTTCCATCATCCCGGCTTCTTCGCCCAACTGAACCATCAGCCCTTCCACCGCTTGAGCGGCGGTACGGTAGTTGTCATCAAGGATCTGGTCGATCTGATCCTGGGTGGCCACCACGGCTTCCACATCGCACCCCAACCGGTAGCGGAGTGCATCAATAACATCCATATTTGACGGATCGGAAAGTGCCACGGTCAACAGATCGTCGTGCTTCATCACCGGCACCACGTTGTAAGCCACAGCCAAATCCCCCGGTAATGCCTCCACAACTTTCGGCGGCACAACAAAGTTATGCAAATCCATAACTTCCATGCCGTATTCCTGGGCCAGAAGCATAGTTATGTCGGCTTCAGTAATAAATTTCTTGCTGACCAAAGCCTCGGTCAACGAAATTTCCCCCGGAAAATCTTCCTGAAATTGTCTGGCACTTTCGAGTTGTTCAGGCGTTACCAACCCCGCCCGTTTGATCAACTCAAGAACATATTTATTGTCTCTGCTCAAAGTAACGCCTCCTCAGCGCAAAAAAATTGCAAAAAAATATCCAATCGCAGAAAGATACTATTGCATTGAGTTTTTTGCAAATCTTAAATCAACAATTCAGCTGTTTTTTCGCAAAAAACCTCAAAAAAAACAATCTATCCGCGGTTATTCCCTTTTTTCAGCGCTTATTAAAAATCTTATCGGCACAATCGTAATAATGCTGCCAATCCTCTCCGGTTATGGAGTGCGGACCGTATTTGACGTGATAAAACACTCCGTTGCTGCCGGCAGTTCCTGCGCCGACTTCCGGCATATTTTCCAACATGCCTGCCGGCGAACCGTATAGCTTCCAGACAGCCGAAGCGGCCCGGGCCGACATAAATTCACCTTTGGGGTCGGCGCCGTGATCCTCGCTGGAACTGGCAACATAGAGAGTACGCGGCGCCACCAATGCCAACAGCTGATGCTGATCCACCGGCATGGTATTTTCCCGGTAAGCATATTGCATGAGCGTTTCCACGAACCAGAAGCGCTGTATATAGGCCAGATGCCCGACTCTTTCGCCGAACTCGCGGCAGCTGGGAGCCGCCCCCAAACATCCGGAGTTATTGGAAATCACCATTTTAAACCGCTCGTCATTAGCTCCGGCCCACAGTGCAGTCTTGCCCAAGCGGCTGTGCCCCAGCACGGCGGCACGGCCGGCATCCACTTCGGGGATCGTTCCCAACGCATCCAGCATCCGGCTCAAGCCCCATGCCCACGCGCTGATCGCGCCGAATTTGCGCAGCGGCGCCGGCAGATCCGGCAATGACTTCAATTCTTCCGGCGTCTTGAACAATGTATAAATACTCTGTTCGTAACCGAACGGGTTATCCGGAAAGATCTCGCCATAGTTGGCTGTTGCCACGGCATAGCCGCGCTGCATGGCATTTTCAAAGTTCCAGCTGTCGAGTTTGATCAGCCGTTTGTTTTCAGCTGTAACGCCGCATCGCCACCAGTTACCGGGAATATGCGCCGCCCCGCGGGTGGTACGCACATCAACTTCCGGAGTATTGGCCTGATTGCCGTCAAAGTTCAGGCCCACAAACACCGGCGGCGGTGCGGAAACATTTTTGGGTATATACAGCAGCATATCAAAGTCATGGCTGCGGCCATCGTTCATCTTGCAGTAAATGCGGATCTCGCGGCGGATGGCGGTATCGTTCAGCGCATCACGTTTTTCGGACAACAAACGCATTTCGAGTTTATCCGGCGGCGGCGGAATCGGCCCGTAAATATGTTCTTCGAAAAGTTTTTTGATTTCCTGACGTTTGAGTTTCCACTCTTCCAGCGTTTCCGGAAAAGCTGATAATTCTACCGGCGGGCAGAGTTTTTCGTCATGATTTCTCCGGCGGTAAAACTCACCGCTCCAATAATCCATGGCTTTGCCGATCGCATCAAGCATGGCCGGGTTGGACGGTACGCGCGGAGCATTTTCGTCAGAATGCATATCTCAAAATCCTTTTACTTTATATATATAAGGGTATAAACTTTCAAACAATTGCCGGGGATTTTCACCAGCAAACCATCGGAGTGTTGTTCTACGGTCAAAACTTTTTTGCCTTCAAAGTCCGGCGATACAGCATAGGCCGAAGTGTATTTATTGCTGCGCACGACCAGTTCAAGGTCTTTCACCTCCGGAAACGGATCTCTTTTGTCCAACATGAATTTGATCGGATCACCGGCCTTGAAATCCGAACCGGTGGCATTGAGCAAGTGGATTATCAGTTCACCATTCTGGTAATAAGCATTGCTGACTATCTTTTCCGGGAAAGCCACCGGATACCACGCACGGTGTTCGCCGGCCAGATCGCTCAACAGTTTTTTATGCAGATTTTCCACGCCGGGGATCACCGTAAAGTTGAATTTTTTGCCGACCATCAGTTCGGAGGCATGGTTGAACGGTCCGATCATCCCCGGATAGTAAACAAATTTGCCCTGCCCGAAAGTTTTTTCCACCACGGCCGGCCGAGATTTGCCATTGCGGTTGTAAAGTTTAGGCGTGTTTTCCGCCGCCGGCAAATAGGGCAACTGCCGGTAGAGCAGTTCTTTTTCAAAGGCCTGCACTTCGGAATCTTTTACGCTGACCGAAAATGCTTTGCCCACTGCAGGCGCTTTGCCTCTGGTATTGAAGCCGAAAATCTCCGCGATCATATCCTGACCGCGCATCCGCCCCAACTCATCAGCCACGCCGGTCATATAGCTGGCTGCGACCACACCGCCACCGTCGGCAAATGCTTTGATAATTTGTATCTGTTCATCGCTCAAGTAAGGCGCATTCCCAAGAATAAGCACCTTGAAACGGCGGAGATTTTCCAGCGTCAGATCCGCTTCGCTGATAAAAGCATGGTCAATATGCAGCAGCGAGAGCGTCTGCGATGTGCCGAGCATTTCCTGCATATAGGCGCCGGCAGAAGGCGCACTGCCGGCCATATTGCGGCTGGTTTCCGGGAACAGGATCGCCACCTGCGCCGCGCTTTTGGCAATGCGCAGATCCATATTGCCTTTGTCGATATTGAACAAACGGTAGTTGACTTCTCCGGGCGGGCAATCCACAAAAGTGGATTCCCACGTCAGCTGCCCGTTGAGGTTGTTCAGCGCCCAGCCGAAGTATTTTATTTTCCACTCGCTGGCATAGACCAGCCCGAAAACCGGGAATTTACCGTTGCGTCCGAACAGCGAAAATGCTTTGCGCAGCGAGTTCACCGACCGGTAGTTGGCGTAAACGTTACGGGTCATGATCTCCGTACCGACCATATCCCACGCCCGTGAAAAGTTAAAGATGTCTCCGGCCAGATCGTTGGCTGCCCAGGCGGAGGTCAAGCCGTAGTGAGTAGTGTACCCGATGAAAATAAAATCTTTTTTATACTCCGCAACGCGTTTGCGCAAGTTGACCCAAAAGTCCCCGATCTTGCGGCGGCGCCACTCCTGCCATGCCCGCCAGAGGGTGGATTTGTTGTTGTAAAGTTCCGGCGAAAGTTCGTCTGCCGGCAGCTGCCAGCCGGTTTCCCGGGTAAAAAGTTTGCGGCATTCGGCACAACCGCAAAAGGTTTTGCCCATAAAGCAACATTCGTCGATCATAATACCGTCAATGCCGGTCTTGCGGATATGTTCTACAATCAGGTCATAAAACTCATTGACCGCCCGGGGGTTGGTCATACAGCGGGCACGGCCGGGCAAACCGCCGTCGATCGTTTCCTGCAGCCGGTCGGTCCACTCGCTCATCACCCGGAACCCGGAGTCGCTGTTCCACAGCATCGAGTAGTCGATATGGTCAATAAAAACAAAATCCTTGCCGGAGTCGCGGCCGGCGGCAACGTATTTGGCGATCATATCGTGCAAACGGTAACGGTGTGCAGCAAAAGTGTGGCGCGCCAGCATACCGTTGAACATTACAAAATTAACATTATTCTTTTTCAGTTCCTGTACATTGTGTTTGATAGCCTGGTCGTTGAACTCGATAAAAGTACCGGCGTTGCTCGGCCCCCAACTGGAGATCATCGGCGCGGCAAAAACATCCTGCATCCCGCTCAAATCGCCATGTTGAGTGGTCTTTTCCGGCATTCTTACTTTACCGGCAGCCTCCTGCCCGGGCACCGGCAGCGGATAACTGCTGATCTTGGTTTTGTACGCCGGTTCAGCAGCATAATGTTCGGCCATAAAGAACGGAGCCGGATTCTGCTTTACCTTGCTGCGCCAGAAGCCGCGCCGGAAGCTGAAATCCTCGTAAGAACTCAACAGCAGCTGAAAATCCAGCGTGGAAATCCGCCAGTTGCCTGAAAACTCGATCACTGCCTTGCCGGATTCGATCCAAACCGGCGCAGTGATCTGCTGAACAGTCCGGGCGGGAATATCCAACGCGCTTACGATATTCTGACCGTTGAGTTTGATATTCATATTCTTGAGCGCCGTTTTATCGGTACTGGCTGCAAACGATACCATATAAAGCCCTTTGCGGGGCAGATCCACCTGATATTGAGCCGGTTTTTCTCCGGTTACAGCAGCATAAAGCGCACCCTGTTTGAAGTATTTTTCCACTTCCAGAACCGGATCATTCAACCAGCCGCACGCAGCTTTGGCATCATAAGCGTGCGAGCCCGACTTGCGACCACTGCCGAATTTTTCCGCGCCGAAAACCAAACGCTTTTCCGCCGGCAGTTCCGAGTAATAAGAGTATTTGCTGTGGGCGTGGCGCCACCGGTAATCCGATGCCTTGCCGGGGTAGATCACCGCTTTGGATGTATGCACACCGCCGTTACGCGAAGCCTTGGTGCCGACAAAAAACCGGAGTACATCGCCGTTTTTTTCGAGTCGCCACATACCGCAGATGCTGCCGATAGTGTAACTGGAATAGAGGTCGCACACCCCGGCCGGATTCAAATCAAAAACCAGTTCCAAGTCGCCCTTTTTGAAAGCAATGTTTCGCACCGAACCGGCCACCAGGCCATCGGCGGCATCCGCCCTGATCAAACCTTTTTTAGTTTCCGGCTTGCCGTGGCGGCCGACAATGGCTGTGTATTCAGCTCCATCCAGCAGCGCCAGCGGCACATCAAAGGAGTAACAGATCGGGCCGTCGTAGTGCCCCATATTAAAAGCCGGTATATGAGCCTGAAAACTTATTTCAACAGCTTCCACATCCTGCCCGGAACTGTTGGTAGTGGCGATCTCGCGCCGCCAAGTTATATTTTTGCTGACGCCCCAGGCGTTCAATACTTTTTCACCATTGATCCGCTGCTCCAGCCAGCCGTCAGCCTTGAATCCCGGATCAAAATTTTCGCCCACAATCAGCGGCTGCTGCCGGAAACTGCATTGAAAACCTTTATCCTTATCCACCTTGCGCAGTTCAAACTCACCGGCGGCGGCTGTTGCCCCGACAACCATACAAAACAACCACAAATATATTTTTTTCATACTCAAACCAACCCTATTTAATTATACAACAAACCATTACTGCATCCTTCAGTTTTTTAATATACAACTGCAACAAAAAAAATCAAATAATTCAACAGTGAATAAAAAAAATGCAAAAAAATTTATTATATACGTTTTTACATTTGAAAAAACATCATAATTGCTGTATATTGCTCATATATAAGCTGAAAATGAGTTATACATTTCAAGGAAAGTTATCATGGCCAACATTCAACAACTGCTCAACGACGAGATCCGCCGTCTTGCCCGCAAAGAAGTTATTGCGCTGGAAAAAGAGTACAAATCCCAACTGGTGGATCTCCGCAAAAACGTTTCGGAACTGAAAAACCGGGTCAAAGTTCTGGAAAAACAACTCTCCAAACTTCAACCGGCCGAACCGGAAAAAATAATCGAAGCGGCCGAAGAAAGCGCTAAAACCTTCCGCGTAACGCCGAACCGGATCATTAAGTGGCGTACTGCACTGGGGCTTAAACGCGCTCAATATGCACGCCTGCTTGGAGTTTCGCCGCTTTCGGTGGCACACTGGGAGGACGGCAAAAGCGCACCGCGTGATGCTCAAAAGCGCCGGATCGCCCAGTTGCGCGACATGGGCAAACGCGAACTGACGCAGTTGTGTAAAGAACAGGGCGTCGTACTGAAAAAATCACCGGTCGATTCAGCTGAAAAATAAAAATCTGCTGCCGCAATGAAAAAAACTGCTGCCAAAGTCTGCGCTTTGCCGGCAGTTTTTTTTTGAACGGATTGTCAACTGCAACACCACTAAAAGAGATTCCACAAGCCGTTTTTGACGGTACAGATGTAAAATATCTGCAAAAAAGACCGATTTTTTGGGTTTTATGATTTGGATTGCAGCCAAAATAGTTGTATTTTAAAGCAACTTTGCTTGTGTAAGCAGACAAACAATCAGGTTAAATTTATAACAAGAGAGAAAAAAGATGCAGGATTTGCAGAAAGTTTCCGGTTACATGGGCGGTCTTACGCCCTCCGCCACTCTGGCGATCACCGCCAAAGCCAAAGCCCTCAAAGCCGAAGGTCTGGATGTTTGCAGTATGGCCGCCGGCGAACCCGACTTTGATACCCCCCAAGCGATCAAAGATGCCTGTATTCAGGCTTTGAACGACAGTAAAGTCTACTACACTCCCGCCAGCGGTTTGCCCGAACTGCGCAAACTGGTGGCCAAAAAGTTCACCGAAGAAAACAACATTCCCTGTACGTTTGAACAGTGCGTGGTCGCTCCCGGTGCCAAATTTTCAGTTTTCAGCGCCATTGCCGCGCTCTGCGGCCCCGGCGATGAAGTGATCATCCCGGCTCCGTTCTGGTTGAGCTATCCTGAAATGGTCCACACCACCGGTGCCAAAGTCGTTATCGTCAACACCAAGGCCGAAAATAACTTTGAACTGGTCCCCGAAGAACTCGAAGCCGCGGTTACCGAAAAAACCAAACTCATGATCCTGACCACCCCCTCCAACCCGACCGGGGCAGTTTACTCCAAAGCCAAGCTGGAAGCTATCGCCAATATTGCGGTCAAGCACAACTTTATGATCCTGGCGGACGAAATTTATGAAAAACTGGTCTACGATGCCGATAAACCGCACATCAGTATTGCCTCGTTGTCGGAAGCGATCCGCAACCTTACGATCACGGTCAACGGCTGCAGCAAGGCTTACAGCATGACCGGCTGGCGCGTCGGCTACCTGACTGCACCGCTCTGGCTGGCCAAGCGTATCATTGCGTTCCAGAGCCACACCACCAGCAATGTTACCACCTTTGCCCAGTACGGTGCGATCGCCGCATTGGAAGGCAAAGCTGATGCTGATATTGAAGCAATGCGTAAGGCTTTTGCCGCCCGCCGCGATCTGATCTATTCGCTGGTAAGCACCATCCCCGGCATCAAGTGCCTGCGCCCGCAGGGTGCATTTTATTTGCTCTGCGACATCACTGCGTTCGGCATGAGCAGCGATGAATTCTGCACCAGATTGCTGGAAGAAGAAAAACTTGCGGCTATTCCCTGCTCAAGTTTTGGAGCAGAAGGCATGATCCGGTTGTCTTATGCTTGCAGCGAAGACAACATCCGTCAGGCCGCCAAACGTTTGGCCGCGTTTGTGGAAAAACTCAACAAATAAGCACGATGTAATCCAACATCAGGAAGGAGTAATTTTATGAAACTGGGATTTTACAGCATAAGTTGTTGTGCGGCGGCACTGCTGCTGGCCGGCTGCCAATCCACCAATCAAGCCCAAAACAGTTCCATGGAAGCGGCTCCTTCCGTTGGTCAGATCAGCAGTAACGATGTTGATGTGGTGCGCGCGGTCGGGAGCAATATCGGCGACCGTATCCTTACGGCACTGCAAAACAATGATTACTCACTTGTGAAAGATCTGCCCATCGGCGATGGCAAAAATGTCTTTACGCAGGAAAAATTTGATCAGCTTTATCAGAAAGTACAGGATCAGGGCGGGATCGTTTCGTTCGCCTATCTCGGCGATTTGAACATGCGCCCCTACCACCGTATGCTCTGGAAAGTATCGTTCAAAGACAAACCGGAACTTAAAGACGGCGCCGGAGTCGACGTGTTGTTTGAAGTTGTTATGGTCAAACTCAACGATTCCTACCGGGCCGCCGGTTTTGCATTCCGCCAATAAAGAGGCTGTCCGTGAAAGATCTTACTGAAAAGCAGAAAAATATCATTGATTTTATTGATGATTTTATCGATCGCGAAGGCATGGCGCCGACCGTGTACGAGATCGCCGATCATTTCGGGATCAAAACCTCCACGGTCTTTGCCCATTTGAAGGCGCTTCAGCGTAAAAATCAAATTTCGCGCTCCTCCAAAGCCCGCAGCATCAGTCTGGCGGGCAAACGGCATGCGCAGCGCAAACCTATGCACATGTCGTTTGCGCTTTCGATCCCGCTGCTGGGCAGGATCAATGCGGGGATGCCATCCGACAGTCCGACGGTGAACGAGGGCAGTTTCTATATCTCCGGAGCGTTGGCCGAATCCGCCCGGCAGGGTGAACTTTTTGCGCTGAAAGTTTCCGGAGAAAGTATGCGCGATCTGGGGATCTTTGACGGCGACATCGTCATTGTCAAACGCAATACAGAAATCCGTTCCGGCGATATAGCCGTGGCACTCGTGGATAACGAAACTACCGTAAAAAGTTATTATCTGCGCGATGACGGCAAGATCGAACTGCGCCCGGCCAATGCGGATTTTAAGGTTCAAATATACGATGCCAACCAAGTTACACTGCAAGGCAAAGTAGTGGCTCTGCAGCGTGAATTCTAACTTGATGTTATGAAAAAAGCGGCATTTACATGGCGTGCAGCAATACCATTTGCCGGTTTGCTGTGCGCCTTTTTAATGTTGTGTTATCTGCTCAAAGCGCCGCAGTCAGCCAAGTTGCCTCCCCCAACCGGAGCAACTGCGGTGCCGGATAACCGGAGTTTGCTGCTGCAAGCGGCCCGTCAGGGCGATGCAATAACGGTCGGCTTTCTGCTGGGGCAGAATACCGATGTGAATTATACGAATGCTTCCGGCCAGAGTGCGCTGCATCTGGCTGCAGCCAACGGCCATACAGATACGGTTTCAACTCTGGTACGCGCCGGAGCGGATCTGGAAAAAAACGATGTACTCAACCGGGCCGCTCTGGCAATGGCAGCAGCCGGCGGCCATCTGGAAACGGTACAGTATCTGCTGAATGCCGGCGCCGACATCTCCAACGGCGAATCGACTATGCAAAGTGCCCTGATGCTGGCCAGCGAAAACGGCCACAGTGCAGTGGTGGAGCTTTTGCTGAAATCCGGGGCCTCCCCCCTCCCCGGCCGGAATTCCGGCTCCGGTCCGGCAGTTCGGGCTCTGCGCGGCAATCATACCGTATGCGCCATGACGTTATTGTTGAACGGTGCGTCGCCGGAAGAACTCGATTCTGACGGCAATAATCTGCTGATGCTGGCAGTGGCGGCCAACGCACCGGATGTGGTCAACTTGCTGCTGAAAAAAAATCCTCAAAGCAAACTCCACACCAATAACAAGGGCGAAAATGCGCTGGATTGGGCCCGGCGGCAGAACAACACGGAACTCATAAAATTGCTGCTGAATAATTGACCGGGCCGAAAAAACAGAAAAAATCGTAAAAAAATCCCTTCTGAATTTGCAATTTTGCCCGAAAGACGGTATTTTTACATAGTGCAAGTTACGCAGACGCAATTTTTTCAGCATTCTGCCTGTCAAGGTTGCTGATTTTTTTTACGTCCATGCTGACACGGTTCATCACAAAACAGGCAACAATATAAAAAAATGGAGTTTATATGGCAGATAAAGTCAAATTCGGGATCATCGGAACCGGTGCTATTGCCACCATGCACGCGGATGCGCTCAAAAAATCCCGTAACGCCGAACTGGTGGCGGTTTACGATCAGGTAACCGAACGCGCCCAGCAGTTTGCTGAAAAATACAATGTGCGGGCTGCCGCTGATTTTGAAAGTTTTCTGGCTGATCCCGAAGTGGAAGCCGTTACCATTGCGACCCCCACGGGGATCCACGGCAAAGTCGCTGTTCCCGCTGCGCTGGCCGGCAAACACATCCTCTGCGAAAAGCCGCTGGATGTTACCACCGCCAAAGCCGATGAGATCATTGATGCCTGCCACCAGACCGGCGTTATTCTTATGAGTGTATTCCAGAGCCGTTTTGTCAAAAACGTCGGGTTGATCAAACAGGCGGTCGATGCCGGCCGCTTCGGCAAGATCGTGCTGGCCAGTGCCCAGTGCAAATGGTTCCGGGATCAGAAATATTACGATTCGGCCACCTGGCGCGGCACCTGGGCGCTGGATGGCGGCGGTGCGCTGATGAATCAGAGCATCCACACGGTCGACCTGCTGCTTTATCTGAACGGCGACGTGGAAGAAGTTTCGGCCATGACCGGAACCTTGTCGCACACCGGAATCGAAGTGGAAGACAATGCAGTTGCGATCGTTAAATTCAAAAACGGTTCGCTGGGTACTATCGAAGGTTCGACCTCCTGCGCACCGGGTTTCCCCCGCCGGGTGGAGATCTCCGGTACGCTCGGCAGCGTGGTGCTGGAAGATAACAAGATCATCCGCTGGCAGTTCGTGGAAGATGCTCCCGGCGATGAAGAGATCCGCAAGAACTTCGGCATCGGCGAAGTGATCTCCGGTGGCGGTGCCGGTGATCCGATGGCGATCACCAGCGATGGCCACCGCGTCCAGATCGAAGATCTGGCCGACGCGATCCTGGCCGGCAAAAAAGAGGTGGCGCTTTCGGGCGTGGAAGGCCGCCGCGCGGTGGAGCTGATTTGCAGCGTTTACAAATCGGCCCAGACCGGAGCGCCGGTCAAGCTCAACAACAAATAAGTTGTAAAGTTTTTTCAACACGCGTCCAATTACCGGGCGCGTGTTTTTTTTGCCATTTATAAAAGCATAAAACAGTTTTTTTGATTGCAAAATATACAATGCGGTGTTATCTTATGAAAAAACCAAAGCTGTTCAAATCATTTACGAGGCAAAAAACAAAATGAAAAAGCTCTTTCAATACCTTTCGCTGGCCGTGCTGGGTGCGGTCGTAACCGTTACCGCCACCGGGTGCTGCCACGCCGAAGTCTTTACCGAACCGGTTACCGCGGGCGCCAATACCGACCAATACGATGGTATGCAGCCGGTCGCCGTGGGCAAAGCCTACAACACCGGGTATTATCTGTTCAACACCTGGCCGCTCTATACCGGCAATATTGCCAAATACAACCGCAAAGATTACCACTCGTTCCATGATGATATAACTCCGGTGCGCAACAGCAGCATCCTGCTGGAAGAAATGCGCAAAAAGCATCAGGTGGAAAAACTTGCCGATGTGGAACATCAGGAAAGCTCCTGGGGGTATTTCTCGCTCTGGATCGTCTGGCGCAAAAATATCTGCACCACCGCCACCGGCTTGAAAACGCCGCCTCCGCCCAAGCCCGATAAAGATAAAAAAAATCGCAAGTAAGGGTTTTATGACCGATTTCAAAGAGCTTGTCTATCGCGGAGTCGAGTCCGATGTACTTGACTACAAAGCGCCGGTCAACTGGACCGAACTGCCCAAACAGCAGAAAGCCAAGTTTGTCCGCCATGCGCTGGCCTTTGCCAACACTTGCGGCGGCGCGATCGTGATCGGAGTCAGAGAAGATGCCAGTGGGCGGCCGGTTTTATACGAGGGTTTGGATGATTTGCAGTGCCACTCGTTTGATCCTTCAACAGTAACGACATACATCAACAGCCACGTTGATCCGGCTATTGATATAACTGTAGAGCGGCCGCAGATCGACGGCAAATACTATGCAATATTGATAATAAAGCCTTTCCGCGACATACCGCATGTGGCAGTTCACAGTATCGACGAAGAACTGCGCAGCGGAGTGTTTTATATCCGCACCGCTTCGGCCTCCAGCCGTCCGGCAGCCCGCGCCGGCGAGATGCACGATCTGGTGCGCCGTGCGTTGCGCAATCAGCGCGACTTGCTGGGCAATCTGCTTAAAGAAGTATTGGGTGAACGTCCGGTGGAAAGCTCGTCAGCAGCGACTCCGGTCAAAGAGATTTTTCCGTTGGAATATAACGAAAGCGTTGAATATTTTTCCAAGCGTATCGGCAGCGGCTTTGCCCCGGATACTCCGGTATTGGATATAGCGATCATGCCGGAACAAACTTCCGGACAGCCTCCGACCGTGCCGCTGTCGGAATTGCGGACGGCAGTGTGGAACGCACTGCAAAGTATCGATCACCCCGAAACATGGCTGGATAACGCGGATCTGGAGGCCAGTTATGCGACCAATGTATCGCTGCGCGGCATCAGCAAACAGCGCGACAGATTCTGGCAGTTGTTTCAAAATAAACTCATGCACTTCCGCTGTGTGCTGCCGGATAAACTTGAATACAAAGCATTTGCCGGTCAGTTGAGTGATTTTTTTGAACTTGTCCGGGCGATCTATACTCAAAAACTTTTTGCCTGCCGGGGAATAAATTGTCAACTTACGATCGAACACAGCAATAATATGCAATTGATAATGCCGGAAAATCTGCCGGAAAAACCGGGAATCTGCCGCATTGATCAAATCCGTATCTTGAATGGCATTGAGTTGAGTACCCTGCAAAAAGATCCGGCGCTGGTTTCTGAACAGATCCTCAAAGAACTGACCGTTCGGTTCAACGCCTGACCGGAGATACGTTTTCATGTTTTACCCGACGACCCGTCCGAGTTTGCTGGAAAAGCTCCAGCAAGGCAACGAAATATCGTGGGATGAGTTTTACAACTCTTATGCTCCAATCATCCGCTGTGCCGGCAAAGCATATAACTTTGACGACAGCCTGTGCGATGATCTGGTTCAATTGGTCATGCTGAAATTTTTTGACCATGCCCGAAACTTTACTTACCAACCCGGAAAAATAAAATTCCGCAGTTATCTGGCCAGTATAGTAAAAACTCAAGCCGTGGATATATTGCGTCAACAAAAAAGCGACCGGAATTTTTCAGACAACTACGAACCTCCGGAAAGCTGTTTTGAAGAAAATTTTATGCTCGAATGGCGGCAAACCATGCTCCGGGCGGCTCAAGTTGAATTGCGCCGCCGGGTGGATGCTGTAACCTATCAGGCGTTTGAACTTTATGCCTGTCAGGGGCGCAAAGTCAAAGAAGTTGCCGCCGTACTGCAAATCACGCCCAACCAGATCTATGTAGCTAAAAACCGCTGCACGAAAATCTTGAAGGAGATAATTTTCCGCTGCAATCAATATGATGGGGATCTGCACCTTGAACTTTGAATCCGGACATATTATCGGCGCCTACAAACTGCTTTTAAAGTGCGGACAGGGTGCTTACGGCCCGGTTTATCTGGCCGAAAACACCCTAACCGGCAAACAAGCTGCGCTCAAGATCGTGGCCATGACTGGGAGCAACTTTGAGCGCGAACTGCAAGGCGTTATCCGGTATCAGCAAATCGCGCCCGGCAGCGGTCTGCTGCAAATATATCATGTTGAACAACAGGGCGATTTCTTTTATTACACAATGGATGCGGCCGATAATTTATCGGAGTTGCCGGATGAATATATACCGGATACACTGGGCAACCGCTTGCGCCGGTACGGTAAACTCGACCCCGCTTCGGTGCAGATCATGGCAGAAAGTTTGCTCAAATCGCTGCAAATACTGCACAGCAAAAAGCTTTGCCACCGCGATATAAAACCCGATAATATACTCTTTATCAACGGCAGCGCCCTGCCCGGTGATGTTGGACTTATTTCCGACAACGCCAGCGCGACCCAACCGGCCGGCACGCTGGGATTTATTCCGCCGGAAGTCGCCGGCGGCCTGCGCGCTTATGAATTTGCCGATGACTATTATGCTTTGGGCAAAGTCATTTATTGCGCACTTACCGGCTTTTCACCGGGGCAATACCCGGAATTTCCGCCGGAAATAACACTGGCCGAAGCCGGAGCGCTGATAACTCTCTACAATCAGCTTATCAACCACGGGACTCCGCCGGAACCCCGGCCGGCTGATTTGCCAAAGCCCAAGATCCAACGTTTGAAACTGATATTACTTCTGGCCGCAATTGCAGCAACGCTGATATTGTGGAACCGGCATGGAGATATTTTCAGCAGCCAAGCTCCGCAACCCGGCAAACTTGCGGCCCTGCCCGAACCGGCAACCACTCCGGCGCCGCAAGAACTCTACCCCGCGCCCGACGGGTTTGAATCGGTTCATAACCGGGTACGGCTCCGCTACCGTGATTTGTTTTTGCAGAAACAAAAACTCATGCAGCAGCATTGGAACCAGCCGTTCAGTGCAGCAGAACAAACCCGGCTTGACCAACTGCCGGAACCGGAACGCGCCGCGCAAAAGTTCCGTCTGCAGGCAGCCCGACAGCAAAAACATGAACAAAGCATCAATGATAAGTTCATGCAGTATCCGGAGTGGCAATACCACTTGCTTTGCGATAAGATCATTCTGGAAGAACAAAGTTCCGTGCCCGACCGCGCCCGACTTTATGAATTATACCGTCAAAAACAGCAACTTGAATACATTTTGCTGAAAAAATATCAAAAAAATTCAAATCAACTGTAAGAAAATCCCATTTTTTCCGTTTTATAATTGCCTGAAAATATTTACCGCAGGTACGCCGGTAAACGGATTTACGGCAAAAAAACATACAGTTGATTTGCAATTTGAGTTTTTGTACTGTATTGTATGAAAACAAAACATTAACCCATGCGAGGTGATATTGCAGATCTGAAAATCGACAATTAAAATTTTATAATTGAAGAACTGTATTCTTCAAGCGGTGATTGAGCAAAGGAAAACGCCAAATTTCAAAGGACTTTCACCCGCTTGACTTGGGTATGCGTGTATCATACATATATGCGTATTCTTGTTTTGCGTAAAGTCCGGGTATTGGCGTACCTCCTTTGCAACGCATAACGGGAGTACGCTTTTTGCATTTTGTATTCCCGTGTTCAATAACAATTTTTTATTAACGGAAGAACGGGAAAATGCTGAAAAAATTTTCGCTTGCAGTCTTGATAACCGGGATTGCTTTATTCGTCAGCGGTTGTGCGGATTCAACGTTGAGCGACAATCAAATCCAGGAAAAGGTAAACTACATTGCCAACCGCTCGGAACACAGTTCTCTGGGCGAAGATGTGAAACTGATCCGGGTTGAAAAACACTTTGGCTCGCTGGCAACTTGGATTTCAACCTTGCATTCCAACACGCCATCTTGCGACGAAGCCTGGAGGGTAGTTATAAGTTCCAGTAAATATGAATACAAAAAAATCATACTGTACCGACGCAATGATTCATACTATCTCTGGTATGAATAAAAAGGAGTTTTCAATATGAAAATAGGATTTTCAACAGTCCGGTTTGCTTTACTGATTGCTGCGCTTGCCGTTTTTTCAGTGGGTTGCGACAAAGATTCGTCGTCAAAAAACACCAAACCGCCAATACAATATTTGGATTCAACGCCCCAAGCCCATAAAGAAGGCATTGAAAAACTGTTTAAGGATCCGCGCTTGGAGTTATTTACGCCCCGACAGGTCAAGCGCACTTATCAATATAACGAACAACTGATCCCATACGCCTACGATTGCAGTTGTGATGTAAAATATCCGGATGGTCACACCGAAGAACAATCTGTAGAAATTCTGGCCAAATTTGAAAAAGAGGAAAATCGCTGGCGTATAAGTTCGTTTTTGAAAATCCCCAATAAAGATTATGAAGAAATCACAGTATATATATACCACAAATAACCTTAAAAAGGAGAAAACAATTATGAAAAGCATTCTTTTCGGAACAGTAATGTTAATGGTAGTAGGTCTTTGCGGCTGTGGAACAACCAACCAGTCTTACTCCGCCAACCAGTCCGGAGGCTCCGGCAGACAATTTACCAATGAAGAAATAGAAGCGATGGCTCAAGAAGCATGGGACAGTATGTCTCCGGAAGAACAGGCAGACATGTCTAAAAAATTCAAAGATGCCGGTTTGCTCAAATATGCTGAATAAACTTGATTCGGAAAGTTTTTAATGAATATCGGAATTTTTTTCTGATAACCCCAGAAAGCACACCTCAAAAAGTTGACTGTAACTTTTTGAGGTATGCTTTCAATCACGGAAATCAAAATAATAAAAGCAGTAAACTGTCATATTTGAGGTATAAAATGTTAAAAAAAATTTTTATTGTCGCATTATTAACACTAATATCCGGGTCTTTTTCATTGAATGCAGCTGTAAGCAAAGCAGACGCAAATGCGATGTTCAAAAAAATCATTTCCGAAAAATGGAACCGGAAATATTTTGTTTCCAATATTCCCGGCAAATTCTTTTCCAACGGCTCCTGGAAATTTGCAGTTGCTAAAAAAGCTGATTGGTCTGTTTTTGTTGTTTCAAAAGTCCGTGAAAAACCCGCCAGACTTTCAATTTCCGGCAACTTTAAAAATAAAAAAGGGGTACTGAACACCAACGAAAGGTTTGAGTTTGTATTCGTCAAACGTTCCGGAAAATGGTTGATTGGTCAGCTTTTCTACAAAAACCAGAAAGGTAAATATTTTAAATTCAATTTTCAAAAAAATTGTTTTGAAGCCCTTCCTGAAGTAGAAGGACTGGATGAGGAAATCAAAGTCGAAGGTCTGGATGAGGAAATCGAAGTTGAAGGCCTTTAACACCATATAATCAAATCCCTGTTATCCCTGTAAAACAAAGGAAAAATTATGAATAAAAAATTTTTATCTATGTTATTTGCCGCAATTTTTGCAGTTTGCGGCATCGAAATCCCGGCAGCAGAAAAGATCTCCGCCAAGGCCGCCAATGATTTTTTTGAAGGCTTTGTCATTATGCCGGAAGCAGATAATTTTACACTCCGTCACCGTAAAACAAAATCATTTGATAAAGACGGAGCGTGGAAAGCGGCCGAGAGCAAGTGGGACAGTTGCAAGGTTGTCAAAATTTCTGCCGATGGCGAATTGAGCATGGTGGAAGTAAGATTCTATGATGAAGATGGTGACAGAGATCACAAGGTATTCTATTTTTATCTGAAGCAAGAAAAAGGCAAATGGCTGATTGATGTTGTCGAGTACAAATCGCTAAACGATATATACGTTTTCAATTTTAAGAAAAACAAATACGAAAAGCAATCAGATGATTGAGTTTGAATAAATACCTGTCCCCTACTGCAATCTAACGTTAAACAATGGGGGGGTGTTGCAAAACTCTGAATAGTTTTGCAACACTTTTTTTATAGTTATTGTCCTAAATTTTGTGAAAAACATTTGTAATTGCCAATGTTGATGACAACATTGCCTACACAATTCATTTTGTTTTGCCAATAGTCCTCCCACGCTTTGGCATTTGTAAACCTTTTTAAT
>SUWA01000045.1 GCA_015061695.1 Lentisphaerota bacterium | reverse complement strand
GATCGACGAAGCCTGTTTTACCGGCAGCAATTTCTGTGGCTGCGGTGATTGCCGGAGTGATTTTACTGCCGATACCAATCTGTATTGGCCGCTCAACGAACTTGCCCCCGACCAGGTGAATAAAGCCGGCGCACAGGCCAATACGCCGCTGGCTAAACAACATCGTACATGGCGCAAAAAACGAGTTGGCGACTGGTGGGTGGAGCTGCGCAAAATTATAAGCAAAGAAAAACCGGACTTTTCGTTTCAGTTTTATACAACTCACTATGGTTTGAGCAGTAATTATGCGCCTAATCAACTGGGCGCAGATATGCTGCAGGTCGGCCGGGCAGTGGACTTTCTCGGTACAGAGATCATGCCGCGCAATATCTGGGCGACGGCACGGGCCGGTTTTGCTTTCCGCAAAGCGATGAATATGTTCAGAATTGCCTTCGGTACTCCGATCTACGGTCAGGTTTACGCCGAGGGCGGCTGGGATGTAGCTTATTTCGGCTGGGGTATGATGAATATGAACGGACAGATCTACTGGGCCGAACCGGCGCGGGAGTGTCCGGCAGGCAAAAGCAATTACTTCCTTTTCGGCGACCGCAATATGGATATAAAGAAAGCGGTCAGTCATGCCGATGTGGCATTGCTTTTCTCAACCCAGGGGCGCGACAATGGTGTAAGAATGAACTACCGCAACGAGTTGTTCGGGTTGGCCCAGACGTTGGGCGAAATGCACGTCAATTACGATATTATTGCCGATATGACGCTTGCGGACGAGTTGTTGAAGAACTATAAAGTGCTGTTTGTGGCTGCTTCCGGACCGCTTTCGGATGAACAGATCAACGTGATACGTTCGTTTGCCGGTAATGGCGGTACGGTGGTGCTGGGACCCATTGCCGGGATCGCAGATCAGTACGGTAATTTGCGGGAAAAATGGCCGTTTGAAGATATTTTCGGCTTCAAACCTTCTGATAAACTCAGTAAAGTAAGACAGTTGGATCTGGATAACGGGCAGGTGGTCAAACCGCGCGAAGTCATTACCGCGTATCTGCCCGCCCCGCGCAATATGAAAATGCCTGAATCCGCACTGACTATGGTATGGGGCAATACCCGTATTCCGGCGGCCTTTACCGGAAAGCTGGGCAAAGGCAAAGTCATTTTCATGCCGCTGGCGATCGGAAGTGCCGTCATGCAGAATGAGGTTATGACCGGCGTTAAATTAAACTTTGAGCTGGATGAAAATGTGGCAATGGCGTATCGCTATATCTTAAATGATATATTGAAAAATGCCGGTGCCGGAACTTGGCAGTGCAATGCTCCGGAAAAGGTTTTGACCACTCTTTACAAACAGGAAAACAGTTATTATGCGCACTTTTTGAATGCTACCGGCGTAAATTCAGCTAAAGATGATATAGTTAAAAACCCGTTGCCGGAGAATGCTTTTCCGGCCATTGAAGGCGATATGACTTTTTCGATCAATGATCCGGCGCTTTCAGTTGCCGAAGCCGCCAGTCCCGACTTTGACGGCTGGGTACAGCTTAAAGTCGAAAAAACACCGCAGGGCGTGAAGGTAACTTTGCCGGGCAAACTGCTCAAGGTGTACACGTTGGTGAGGATCCGTTAAAAATCAGGTAAAAATCACCGGTTCGGGTTGCAGTTGAATGAAAAAGTATGCTGCAACCCGTTTTTTATTTTGTAACGAAAAAATATATTTCTTGATTGCAGAATTTGATTTTAGCACAATGTAATGCTATTGTATGGCGATTGTGTTATAGGATAATTGTGTACATATTATGATAAAATGCCGGAAAAATTATGCTAACTTGCTGCTGTTGAGCGTGTTGCTGTTTGTGATCAGTGTGCCGGTTCAACCGGTCGCTGATTCGGGCAATTCCGCTGTGAGTTGGCAGACTTCCGCCGGAGAGCGTTCCTTTCAGTGGGAAAATCAGTCCGGGGCTCTGATCTACCGCGGTCAGCAGTTGACTGCCACGGTCGTGGATGAGTTTACCTGTCTGGCGCCGGAACCGCTGGAAATAAAACTTGTAAAATCAATTGAGCAATATGAAAAAAGGCCGGAGGCTGTCAATAGCGGGCAACCGGAAAAATGGACATCCGGCTCGCGGGCACCACCGTGCAGCTGCTGATGGGAAAAATCAAAGCGATTTGAAGCAAAAATTAAGTTTTTGATATCTATATAGTATAAAGTAATGAAAAAAATATATAACAACAAACAAAAGGATTCGGTAAGACGATTCCGGGAGCCGGTAGTATGAGTAAGAATGTAAACTATCGCGCCGCCATCGACAAAGCCGGAGTGATGATCAAACTTTCTGCGATCGGAGCTGTTCTCAGCGCAGTATTTGCATTGCTCCTGTTGATGTTGGGCGTGATCAAGACTTCATTTGCCAATTCCGATACGTTTGCAGTGGTGGTGATTCCATTTACAATAGCGGCGCTTTTCGGGTTGGCAGCAACGGTTTACGGCATTTTTGCCAAAGGTGCAGCCATTGAGGGCGAAGAAAAAATGCTGTTGGCCAAACGGCACGACAACAGTATGCTTTCTGTTGACGAAGATGTGCGCTTTACCAAACAGCGCAGCTTCGAAAACTTTGTTAAGTATGCTCCGTATGTGGTCAGTGTACTGGGCGTATTGAGCCTGGTGGGTATGGTGCTGCTCTTTTTCCGCAACTGGGCGGCCCGCAGCGAAGAACTGCGCGAAGCCGTGATCGAAGGTACCGTGGGCAACCCCATGTATATGGTGTTTTTGTCCGCCGTGGTTGGTGTGATCGCGTTGTTTGTCGGGGCGTTTTACAATGGTCAGTCCCGCGAAGAAACTTTCCGCTGGCTGCGTCCTTTCGGCGCGTGGATGATCGCCGGCGCGGTGGCTGCTGCTGCGGCCGTGGTTGCCGGATTGTGTATCAAGTCCGGTAACAATCATTACGATGAAATCATTGCCAGAGTGCTGCTGGTGATCTATCTGGTGCTGGCCGGCGAAATCGTTTTGAGTTTTGTGGTGGAATTTTACCGGCCGCGGACTCTGGAAGAATTCCGTCCGGTCTTTGAAAGCCGTATTCTGGCTCTCTTTACCGAACCCGGCGGTGTGATGCGCAACTTTGCCAATATGCTGGACTATCAGTTCGGATTCAAAGTATCTTCCACCTGGATGTACAGTTTTGTGGAACGGGCGCTGTTCCCGCTGGTAATAATCTGGGCACTGCTGCTGTGGGGATCGACCTCGCTGCACGAAGTAGCCCCCAACGAAGTCGGGTTGCGTTCCAATTTCGGTAAACTCACCAATCCGGAAGAACCGCTCAAGCCTGGTATTTACTTTACGCTGCCGTGGCCGTTCGGTACGGTGGATAAATTCTCTTGCGATCAGATTTACGAAGTAACCATCGGTCACGAAGAACATGATGATCACGGAGAAGAAGAAGAATATGTTGATGACGGGCACGGCCATGCTCCGCCGCCCAAAAAAGAAAAAGATAAAGACGATCACAAAGTGGTATTGTGGACGGCCGAACATGGCGAAGGCAACAATAACTTTCTGGTCGCCCACAACTTTGCGGACAGCGCCGATGAGGTCGATCCGGCGGCAAAAGCTGCAGACGGTAAAAATAAAGCTCAAGCGGATGAGTATGGAATGGGCGACTTCTACTTTGTCGGTGTTTCCATGCCCATACAGTATCATATCCGTCCCGAAGGCATCTATAAATATGCCTACGGCAGTGTGGATTCCCAAATTCTGATCAAAAATATCGGTAATATGGTCATGACCAAGTATCTGGCCGGAGCATCGTTCTACCGGGTGATCACCGATCAGCGCCGCGAGGCCGAAAACGAGATCAAACGCCTGATCCAGGAAGAGTGCGACAAGCAGGATCTCGGCGTGGAGATCATTTCGGTCAACCTGGTCGGTATCCATCCGCCTACCCAGGTCGGTGCAGAGTTCCAGCAGGTGCTGGTTGCCGGCGAAAAGAGCAAGAAGCGGATCATGGAGGCTCGAACCGAGGCGGAAAAGATGAAAAATTCCGCACTGGCTGAAGAGTACCGGATCAAACAGTTGGCCGAGGCCGACAAGAAGATCAAGGTGGAGTTGGCCGAAGCTAAAAAAGCCCAGTTTGAAGCCCAGCTGAAGGCCTACAAGGTCATGCCGGATATCTTTAAATTGCGTGCCAAACTGGACTTCCTGAAAAATGACTGCAAAAACGTGCGCAAATATGTGCTCAGCTCTGAATTGCAGGGTGAAGTCTATGAACTCAATCTGGAAGAAAAAGAGCGTCTGAACCTCTTTGATGCCGATTTGAGCGAGTGATACAAGGGTTTGAATAAAAGTTTATATAAAAGAAAGGCTAAGCATTAATTATGTCAAGCAAGGTTTTCAAACATTGGCCGACACTTCTGCTGGGGGTGTTCGTATTTGCAGTACTGCTGGTGGCAGTTTTTACCTATCAGGTCAATTCCACTGAATTTGCAGTGGTCGAACGCATGGGCGTCATGCAGGATACCCAGCCGGAACCCGGTCTGCATTTCCGGTTGCCGTACCCCTTTGAAAAGATCACCAAATATGACAAGCGTATGCACTGCTTCGGCGGCAGCGAAGGTCAGATCGAAGAAACTGCGACCAAAGATAAGAAAAATATCCTCGTAGGGATCTTTATCACCTACAAAATCAGCGATCCGCAGGTTTTTGCCAAGCGCATGACCACTTTCAAGAAAGCAGAAAGCGAACTGAATATCTGGATGCGCGGCGCCAAAACCATGGCGTTCGGTAAATACGACCTCAATCAGATCCTTACCACCAATAAAGGAGATATGAAGCTCAATGCGATTGCCGAAGAAATCAAGGCTGATATCGCCAAAAAAGCTCAACCTTACGGTTTGGAGATCTGTTCGGCCGGTATCACAACCTTGAATGTGCCGGAAGCCGTCAGCAGCAGCGTTTTTGAACGCATGAATCAGGATCGTAAATCTGAAGTTGAAAAACTGCTCAGCGAAGGCGAAAAGAAAGCCAGCGAAATCAAAACCGCAGCTGAAGTCGAGCAGCTTGAAATCATTGCCAACGCCGAAGCTCATGCCAAAATGATCCGTTCCGAGGGCGATGTAGAGTCGGCCAAGGCTATGGAAGTATTCAAACAGGATCCCGCGCTGGCCGCGTTTCTGCTGCGGCTCGACAGTTTGCGCGAAATCATGAAGGGCAAAACCACGCTGGTGCTTGATACCAACACCGATCCTTTCACGCTGCTGAAAAGCGATGCCGATCAGTTGGATACGGTCAAACCGGGCAATAAATAAAGAGGGCATCCAAGATGCGTACAGACAAAAATATACAAAAAACGCAGGATAACGAGCAGTACAATCAGTACGGCGGCGGTGTGCAGGCGTTTATGAAAGCCGGCCACTGGGTCTTTCTGGCTCTGGTGGGGCTGATCTTTGCCATGTTGGTCTACTTCTTTACCTTGGGCGGGTACTTTTCAGTGTCGCCCCAGGAAGCGGTGATTGTACTGCGCTTTGGCAAATACGAAAATACTTATACGAGCGATTGGCACTGGTTTTTGCCTGATCCCGTGACCAGCAAAGTGGTGATTCCGACCAATCCGCAGACATTGCAAGTGTCGTTCAACTCCGGAATTACGGCCGAACAGCTGCCGCCTCCGGGACCCAACGGCGAATTGCCCGGGCTGCAGCCGGGGCGGGACAGTTATCTCCTGACTGCCGATGAATGTATTATTCACGCCAGCTGGAGCGCCCGTATTGCGGTGAGCGATCCCACCCGTTTTTATGAAGAAGTTCTGCTGGCGAATAACCCGGCCGGTCCGGACGATATTATTAAAGAAAACGGCGAAGAACTCGGCCGCCGCGGGGCCCGTACTTTGTTGAGTCAAACCCTCAAGAGTGCGGTAATCATGACCACCGCATCATTTACTATCGACGATATTCTGTACAAAAATCAGGAAAAATACCGGGCGGCGGTGGAAGATTGCTACCGGAAAATGATCGAGAATATGAATATCGGCGTTACCGTTGAAGAAGTGCGGTTGAACGGCAAGGTTATGCCGCCGATGGTTACCCAGGGCCACTTTGATGCGCTGACCGCCATCACTGCCCAGCAGGAAACCATGCGGAAAAAAGCCGAAGAAAACAAGGCCCGGCTGATTGCTGAAGCCGAAACTCAAGCTGCACAGATCCGCGGCGCGGCCGAAAATTACCGTAAACGGGTGGTCGCCGAAGTCGAAGCGGATAAAGTTTACTTTGAAACATTCCTCGAAGAGTACAAAAAACACCCCAAAACTGCTTTGAGTGGCCGTTATCAGGAAGTACTCTCCGAAGTACTCAGCAAGATAGATCAGAAATTTGTGCTGGGAGCCGGCAAAGGCGGCAAACTGTGGCTTAAACTCAGCCCGGAATTGCCCAAACCCAAGAGCAGTACCGGTGCTGGTGCCCAGAACAACGCGGGAGGCAAATAACCATGAGTAATGTAATCAATAATCCTGCTGAATTGTCAGTCAATGCAGCTGCTTCCGGCGATGAAGCGCGCAAGCGCAGTTTGGTGTTGCTGGTCGGCTTTGCCGTACTCGGCGGTATGCTGACAGCCAACTCTTTTATCTTGAGTTATCTGCTGCCGGGGCAGACCTTTGCGGCTACTTTCAGTGCGCTGCTGGGGGCATTTGTTCTGGCAATGCCGATCATCTATACTGCAGTCAAAGATTTGATTTCCGGTAAAGTTTATATGAACGAACTGGTGGCGCTGGCAATTCTGGCGGCGCTGGCCGGCGGTAATTATCAGACTGCCGGCGGGCATTTTCAGAATGCCGGTGTGATCGCGTTCTTTTTGCTGCTGACGATCATTATCGAAAGCCGTACCGCTTCCGGGGCGCAGCGCTCTATTGAAGAATTGGTCAAACTGACCCCCAATCAGGTCCACCTGGTCAAAGATGGTGCGGAAGTCGAAGCCGATGTTATGAGTCTGGCGCTGGGGGACATCATCCGGGTGCGTCCGGGGGAAAACTTCCCGGTGGATGCACAGGTGATTTCCGGCGAAACGATCGTCAATCAGGCTTCCATCACCGGGGAATCCATGCCGGTAGACAAGGTTGCCGGCGATGATGTGTATGCCGGTACGCAGAACCTGACCGGTCTGGTGGAACTCAAAGTTACCCGTCTGGGCGAAGATACCACGCTGGGCAAGGTCAAAAGCATGATCATGCAGGCCGAAAACTCCCGTACTCCGATCGTGCGTATCATCGACCGCTATGCCGGTTACTATACGCCCACGATCCTGATGCTGGCGGGGATCACCTGGTGGTTCTCCGGCGATATATCCAAGGTTATCACGCTGCTGGTAATCGCCTGTCCCGGCGCGATCATGCTGGCGTCGCCGACGGCGATCGTGGCGGCCGTGGCCGCAGCGGCCCGTCTGGGGATCTTTATTAAAGATGTCAGCCATCTGGAATTGGCGGCCCGTATCCGTTCGTTTGTATTCGACAAAACCGGTACGTTGACCGACGGTCTGCTGTCGGTGGTCAAGATCGAGCCTTTCGGCGAAGTTACTCCGGCAGAAATGCTTAAATTGGCCGCAGCGGCCGAAGCCAACAGTAACCACCCGACCGCAGTAGCGCTGGTCAAACTGGCCGAAGAAGCCCAGTTGAGCCTGCCGCAGGTAACGGATTTCAAAGAAACTCACGGTAAGGGTGTCAACGCGGTCATCGAAGGCGTAGCCGTGGCCGTGGGGCGTTCTGCGTGGTTGGAACAGCAGGAATTGGTGCTGCCGGAAGATTTTGATTCCGCGGCAACCGAAGGCTTGAGTGTGGTTTTTGTTGCGCGCGATAAAGAGATCATCGGCTGGATCGGTTTGAGCGATAAGATCCGCAAAGAAGCCAGTCAGGCGATCAAAGATCTGCGCGATTTGGGCATCCGTCAGGTGGCTATGGTTACCGGGGACCGCGAATCCGTGGCCGAAAAGGTGGCCAATACGCTGGATATTGATGAATTCCGCAGCGAATGTCTGCCCGAAGCCAAAGTTGAATATGTGGAAAATGCCAAGAAGAGTTTCCCGACCGCAGTGGTCGGGGACGGGGTCAACGACGCTCCGGCACTGGCCGAAGGTGATTTGGGGATTGCGATGGGCGCCATCGGCAGCGACATTGCTATCAACAGTGCTTCGATTGCACTTATGACCAACGATTTGCGTCGTATTCCCATGTTGATAAATCTGTCGCAGAAATCGCGGATGGTGATTTATCAGAATCTCTGCATTGGTATATTGTTCGTGTTTGGCGGCATGGTGCTGCTGGTGTTCGACAAGATGACTCCGGTCGGCGCGGCGATCCTCTACACGTTGAGTACGCTGGTAGTGATTTTCAACAGCGCCCGTCTGGTGCGTACCGGTGAAGAGCTTACACTGGAAGATAATAAAAAGAAAAATTGATGAAATTGTGCTTTCCCGGCAGGCAAAAGCCGGGAAAGCTGTTTGCGCATAACAACAGGAAAGGCTGAACAAATATGGAAATTGATGCGATTCGCGCAGTCGGGTTGACTAAAGTGTTCCGCGATTTTTGGAACCGCCCCAAAGCGAAAGCTGTCAACGGGATCGACTTTTCGGTCAAAGAGGGCGAAGTAGTCGGTTTGCTGGGGCCGAACGGTTCCGGTAAGTCAACCACAGTTAAGATGATTCTGGGCTTGCTTTACCCCACCGGCGGTATGCTTTCGGTGTTGGGCAAAAGCCCGCGGGCGGTGGAAACCAAACGCGAGATCGGTTATTTGCCGGAAGAATCTTATCTGTATAAATATCTGACAGCGGAAGAAACGCTGGACTTTTTCGGATCGCTGTTCAACCTTTCCAAAGCCGAGCGCCGCAACCGCATCGACCAGCTGCTGGATATGGTGGGCATGGCTCATGCCAGACACCGCCGGGTAGGGGAGTTTTCCAAAGGTATGGCGCGGCGTATCGGTTTGGCGCAGGCCATGATCAACGACCCGTCGCTGCTGATTCTGGACGAACCGACCAGCGGTCTTGACCCGCTGGGCTGCCGCGAAGTCAAGAATTTGATCATGGAACTGAAAAAGCGCGGCAAAACAGTGCTTATCACCAGCCATCTGCTCAGCGATGTGGAAGATATTTGCGACCGGGTCGTGATCCTTTACGGCGGTCAGATCCGCGCGCAGGGCAGTTTGAACGACATCCTGACGATCAGTGACTCCACGCGCATCGTAACGCCTTCGCTGCCGCCGGAAGTTACCGAAAAAGTGTTGAATATTCTGCGCGAAAATCTCAACGGCGAAGAATTTGTGCTGGATCATCCGCGCCGCTCGCTGGAAGAATTCTTCCTGGATGTTATTGCCAAGGCCAAGCAGGAAAGCGTGGCGACGTCCGGTGCGCAGGATGGTGCGATCGCCCAGTATCTTACCGCCGGCAATGAAGAACCGGATGAAGAAAGCACAGTTATCCAGTCGCTGCTGGCTCCCAGCGCTGAAGAAATCAAGGCCGTTGACATCAATACGATCAACAAGCAGCAGGCCGAAGCCAAGGCTGCCGCGGAAGAAAAGCGTATTGCCGACCTGACTGCAGCCGAAGAGGTCAAACCGAGCAAAGACGAAGTCAAAGCACAGGCCGAAGCCGCTGCCATGGAAGAAGCCAACGCCAAACTCGACGATATATTGAAGAAACGCTGAATAAGTTTGTAAACGGAAGAACATATTATGAGTGCATTTTTTGCAATCGTAAAACTTACTTTGCGCGATGCGCGGCGGTCGAATATATTCCGGTTGCTGCTGGGATTTCTGCTGTTGAGCGCATTTTTGCCGATGTTTGTCGAAGGTTCCGGCGGCGGGATGCGCGGCAATATTCAGGTGATGATCAGCTACAGTCTGGGCGCGATAAGTTTTATTCTGGTAATTTCGACAGTGTGGCTTTCCAGCCTGGTGATGACCCAGGATGTGGAAAATTATCAGCTGCACATGGTGGTTTCCAAACCGGTTTCGAGGATCAACATTTTTCTGGCCAAGTATTGCAGCGTGGTATTGATCCATGCTGTACTGCTGCTGATTGCCGGATCGGTGGCTTTCGGTTTGGTGGTGTGGAAGTTCAATACTGCCGCTGCCGAGGCCGAAAAGAACGACGATTGGGCCCGGAAGAACGAAGTCGAACGGATCAAAAACGAGGTTATGGTCGGGCGCCGGGTGTTTTTGCCCAAGCCGCCGGATACGCAGAAGCTGACTGATGAAGCGCTGAAGCGCAAGATGGCCGAACTTCAGCAGGAAGGCCGCGGCGTTACCGCTGAAGCGTTGGAAATGGAAGACGAGATCCGCAAGAGCTACAGCGAAGAAATGATGCGCAAACGCTCCGCCGTGCTGTATGGCGATTACGGCAGCTGGGAGTTTGAAAATATGCCGGAAAATCTTAAAGAACCCATCTATTTGCGTTACAGATTTTATATCGGCAAAGTTGATTCCGAAGCGCAGCGTCCTTCATTGGGCGTTTGGGAAGTTTATCTGACCACGGTCAATCAGAACAAAGATGGCGAAACGTCGCAGGAAGATTATATACGCAGCTGGGTAAAGCTGCCGCCGCGCGATGATTACGCCGGCGAGTTCCACGAAATAACTTTCCCCGAAGGCGACAAGATCATCGACCCCGAACACAACACCGTATCGCTGCGCTATTTGAATGCCGACCCGGAAAAAGCGCAGGCGTTTTTCCAGGCCGAAGATGGCCCGCAGCTGTTGATCAAAGTAACCGGTTTTACCGGCAACTTTGTGCGCGGTTTGCTGGTCATTCTGCTGCTGTTGATGGTATATGGCGGTATCAGTTGTGCTGCGGCGTCAGCATTTTCGATGCCGACTGCGATCTTTGTGGTGTTGAGCTACATGTTCCTGGGGAGCGTGGCGCCGTTGATCAAAACCACCAGCCAGTTGCGCGATGCAACTGAATATACCGGTTACTGGATCGGCGAAGTGGTGATGAAAGTGGTTGCTCCGCTGCAGGATTTTGATGTATCGCAAAAGCTGGCCGGCGGCGAGCTGGTGGAGTTTTCGTTTATGGGCGGATTGATTTTGTGGCACTTTTTGCTGCAAGCCTGTCCGTTCATCGTGCTGGGCGGCTACCTTTACTGGCGGCGTGAACTGGGATTGGTGATCAGAAAATGAAAAAATTACTGAAATATACGATTGCAACCGCAATCACGTTGGTGATCCTGTTTTCCATTGCGTTCACGCAAAAAAAGATGGATTCGCAGATCAAGGATCACGAACTCTTTTTTACCGGGCAGATCGACAACGCTCCGCCGATGGTGGTATTTACGACTATGGCGCTGGGCAGTTTCCGCGGTCTGGTTGCCGACTTGCTGTGGCTGCGTGCAGCCAGCTTGCAGGAAAGCAAAAATTATTACGAAATGGCCCAGCTGGCCAGCTGGATTACCAAGCTGCAGCCCCGCTTTGCCACCGCCACAGCGTATTTGGCATGGAACATGGCGTACAATATATCGGTAACTTGTTCGTTATGGGAAGACCGTTGGTATTGGGTCTGGGAGGGAATCCGGCTGATCCGCGATGAAGCGCTGCTTTACAATCCTGACGATCAGCGGCTTTATTGGGAATTGGCGGTGATTTTCCAGCAGAAAATGGGTAACGTGCTGGATAATGCCAGCTATTACTACAAGAGCCGTTTGGCCGCCGAAATGGGACAGGTGCTGACTCCCAATCCCAATTGGGAAATGATGCGCACCATGCCCAAGACTAAAGATGAGTTTATGAAACGCTATCCGGAAGGCGACGATTTGTGGAAAGATCTCCGCGCTGAAGGCATCAAAGATTATGATGACCTTAAAACAAAATTCCAGACCAAAGGCTTTTTGCCCAACGAAGTCATTGCCAAATTGGGCAACGACCGGGCGCTCAAACTGGATACGGCCATGCGCAATATCTGGCTTTACGAAAAGTACCGTCTGGATTCGGCGATCATCTACGATCTGAACAAAGAATATGGCGATATCGACTGGCGTTTGCCGGAAGCTCAAGCTATCTACTGGGCATCGGAAGGCATCCGGCGTACCGGCCGGCACAACATGCAGTGTGCGCGTATCATTGCCACCAGCTTGCAGGCAATGACCGTCGGTGGCCGGGTCATCTGGATGAAGCGCGAACTTGACCAGACTCCGATGCTGATATTGGAACCGAATCTGGATCTGATCAAGTCGGCCTGCCGGACTTATGATTGGGCTCGCGAAGAAGCCAATAATCTGGAAAGTTTCCGGACCGGTAAGATCAATTATATGAAGACCGGTGTGCTGCATTTGTACAACTTCAACCGCCGTAAAGATGCCGAAGAAGTATTTAAAATGCTTAAAGAAACTGATAATACGGTCAAATACGGTTCGCTTGAAGAGTTTGTGGATGCAGAGCTCAAAGAAAAACTTGAGTCGGCCACTTTCAAAGAAATCAACGACATTGTCATGGCCTATATCCGCACCGCTTTGATCAACTATCTGAACGAAGATGAAGAAGGCGTGCGTAATTACGAACTGCGGGCCATGAAGGTGTGGAACGATTATCAGAACGGTATTACCGGCAAAAAGGAAAAGATCCGCCGCGGTTTGGCGCCTTATCCGACGATCCGTAATCAGGTGGTTAAACAGTTCCTGGCCGAGATCGAACAGAGCAATCCGGCCGCTGCCGCTACGCTCCGGGCCAAACTGCAGACGCAGGCCGCCGAGCGCGAAGCAGAAAAAGCTGCTGAAGAGAAAAAATAATCATCAAATCTTCCCGGATGGAACAAGCCGTCCGGGAATAAGTTAAACAACCAAGAAAGGCAAATCGGTAGACACACTTATGAATGGTGGAGTTTCCAATTCGGGAAGGGCGCTGACTGCGGTCAGCGAAAGTATGATGTCAGGCGAATCTGCGGAGGACCCTGGCAGTAGCAATAACAGCGGAGACAAGCGGTGCGGCCGCCATGATTGGTGGCGGCCGGTACGCAGCGCGGCCAACGTGCCGGGAGGTACGGCATGATGTGGTCATGGATAGTGCTGGTGGGCAGTATGCTCATGGCATTGTGTGTATCGTTTATGTGTTCGCTTTTGGAGTCAGCTTTGTTGAGCTTAACGCCCAGCCAGCTGGCCGATATACGCAGTAAAAATCCTCGGCAGGGCGAATTGTGTTCCCGGCTGAAGAAAGATATTGAACAATCTCTGGCGGTGATCCTGATCTGCAATACGGCCGCGCACACGATCGGTGCGGCGGTTGCCGGTGCTGAATTTGCTGCACTGGGGTTTGCCCGCTGGCTGGGGTTGTTCACGCTGGCTTTTACGCTTTTGATGGTGCAGTATACGGAAATATTGCCCAAAACGCTGGGCGTGTATTACAACCGCCGGATCATAGCGGTCAGTTCCGGAGCTTTGGTCGTTATGAGTGTGATCATGGCACCTTTGATCAAGCTGGTGCATTTGATCAACCGCCCGTTTGAAGTCAAGCGCGGCACATCCCAGCCGTCGGCCGCGGCAGAAATCGCGGCTCTGGCCAGTCTGGCACGGCGCGAGCAGAAGATCAGCAGTCAGCAGGAGCATATCCTGCTGGCCACGCCGAAACTCTCGGAGCGGCGGGCCGACCAGGTGATGCTGCCGGTGGAGAATATCTCGTTTATCTCGTCGGAACAAACCCCGGCAGAAGCATTGAATGCGGCACCGGCGGATTTTCACACCCGCTATCCGGTGTGCGAGAATGGCGATCGCAACAAGGTACTCGGCTATATCAACTTCAAAGAGCTGGTGGCCAGCTACCGGGCGCATCCGGAACGCACCACGCTGCGCGATATTGTCCGTCCGATTGCGTTTCTCAAACCGGAAGATACGGCGGCCAATCTGCTGGAGCGTTTTGCGCTGCAGCATATCCACCTGGGGATCGTGCGCGACAGCTCCGGGCGGACGCGCGGCTTGATCACTATGGAAGATATTATTGAAGAGCTGATCGGTGATTTGGACGATGAATTTGATCCGCTGCCGAAGACGTTTTATTCGCCCAGCGAAGGATTCTGGGTGATCGGTGGCGGGGTGCTGCTTTCCATGCTGGCCGGCGAAACACCGTTGGCTATGCCGAAAAGCGGTCTGACTTTGTCGGATTGGTTCTGCCGTCAGTTGCGGCGCGGGCCGAAAGTAGGCGATGTGCTGAAATATCATAACGCGGAATTTTATGTACGCAAGATCCGCCGCGGGCGGGTGCTGGAGTTTAACGTAAGAAGAACCGGTATTTGATGCCGGCAGTGGAGAGTTCAGAAAATGAAAAAGTTGTACCGGATCGGTAAAATCACCGCCGCGGTGCTGTTGGCAGCTTCGGCGTGGGGGTGTATAGATGTGGAATATGTCGGTCAGAGTTTTCCGGCACTGCCGGATTATGCTGAAGTGCCGATCTATGATGCAAAAAATCCCATGCCGGAAAGCAGTGTTTACCGCCCGATCGGTCGCGTACAGCTCAATGCCAATGACGATTGTCCGGCCGGAGATATCCGGGCAGAATTGGAAAAGACTGCGCGCGAAAATGGTGCGGAAGCTGTTAAAATAGTCCGTTGGGGGACGCGTATACTGGGAACCACTGCTCCGGAAGGTTCGGCCAACTGGCAACCCAGCGATAATCACACCGGGTACAATTTGCGCGGTGAGTATATTTACCGCAACAGTTTCGGCAGCCAACCGGCAACCCTTGCCAAGCCGGCAAAAACTTTCCGCGAGATCGAAGTGGAGGCATTGCTGCTGGTCAGCGAAAAACGGTTCAACGAGTTTGCTCCGAAAAAAGCCGGCCCGCCGGTGGCAGATACCGGAAAAAAGGTTATGCCGGACAAAAAAATGAGCCGCGATCAAGCGTTGGAAATCGCGCCGGTCGCGCCGCAGGACAGCAATAAAACCCCGGAACGCCAGCCCGTAAAAATGGAGTTGAGCGGAGATCAGGCTTCGCCGGTGGTATTGTAAAAGATTTATGTTTGGAGAGTATAAAAAATGGACGAAATGAAGATCAAACTGTTTGTTGCCAAAAAGTTACAGGAAGGCGTAAAACTTACCGAAATACAAAATCTGCTGGCCTCTGAACTGGGTTGCAAGATGACTTTTCTGGATTTGCGTCTGTTGGCAGCGGAACTGGAAGATGTGGATTGGTCGCAGTTTGACCCGCAGGAAAAAAAGAGTGATGATGAAGCTGCCGAAGCTGCTGCCGAAAGTGTGCCCGATGCAGCACCGGCGGCAGCCGGAGATGGTACAACTGCGGTGGAAATCAGCCGTTTGGCCCGCCCCGGCGCTATGATGCACGGTACGGTAACGTTTGCTTCCGGCGCCAGCGCCGAATGGATCATCGACAATATGGGGCAGTTGGGGCTGGATAAAGTTCAGGGACAGCCCACGCAGGACGATCTGATGGCATTTCAGACCGAATTGCGCAAGATGCTCCAACAGCATTGATGCGGTAAATTTATGGCTGAAATCCATATAAAAACTCATTACACCGATGAGTTGATCGATATAAGCAGTCAGGTTGCAGCGTTGATCCCGCTTGATATGCAGTGCGGGATCTGTCATATTTTCTGCCAGCACACCACCGCGGCTTTAACGGTCAACGAAAATGCCGACCCGGATGTAAAACACGATCTGTTGTGTAAACTTAATGCACTGATCCCGCAGATGGAAAGCTATTACCAACATTGCGAAGGCAACAGCGCCGCCCATCTTAAATCGAGTTTGTTCGGAACTGCTCTGACTGTGCCGGTGCATAACCGCCGTTTGGCGCTTGGCACCTGGCAAGGGATATACTTTTGTGAATTTGACGGACCGAGGAACCGTAAAGTGCAAGTAACGTTCATTCCGGGCATGGAATAAAGTTTTTGCAAAAAATTCAGCCGGTCGGCAGGATCAATATCTGAATAGTATTTATCGATCAAGATCATATTGAGGGCGGCGTTGCACAAATGGGAATACCGGGAATACTGTTGCACAAGTCCGGTAAGTCCGATAGTTGACCGCAGGTATGATGCGCCGGTTTGATTGCCCGGCAATATATCTTTTGAATTACTCTTCTGAAAAAAAACTTGCCGCTTATATTTTTGATTGACAAAAATATAAGCGGCAAGAAATGTTTATGACTTTTTTATTACGCCATGTCAGCAAGGACTTCGGCGGGCAGGGCGGTAACTGCTTTGATCGAGGCGCTGCGGCCGTCGGGCAGCGTTACACTGTCGCCGACCTGATGATGGCGGAGGACTTCGCCGAGTTTGGTTTTATACGAAAGATAATTCTTTTCGGGATTGCCGTCCCACGCACCGAGGAAGTAATATACTTCATCATCTGCATTGGCAATTGCCAGCGTTACAGTCACACCCAAATCCACATACTGCGAGGGCTGGATGGTCGCAAAGTCAATGGCATTGACCTTGGCCAGATCGGATTCCAGCTCGTTGCGGCGGCGGGTGAGGAAGTTGCGGCGTTCTTTTGCGGCATCAAATTCAGCATTTTCGCGGAAGTCGCCGTGAGCGCGGGCGGTTTTGAGCGCTTCGCGGTTTTCAGGCTGATGTATATTGATAATATCATGCAGTTCCTGGGTCAGGCGGCGATGGCTGGCCAGCGAAGTGTAGATCGCTTCTTCGACCAGCGGCGCATCTTCCTTGTTTTTATTGAGCAGTTTGCTGCCGGCGCCGCCTTCAAGGTGTGCGCGGATAGCCGTGCTGTAACGCGAAAGTTTGACCAGCAGACTTTGGCGTTCGCCCTGGGTAAAGGTATCAGCTCCGGCTAGAGCGGCGACCAGAGCCGGCACATCGTCGCCGGCGGTCTGCACGATGTATTTCTGGAAATCTTCTTTATCCAGCAGCAGCGAATGGAGTTCGCGCTGCGCGGCACCCCATTCTTTGGGCAAACGGCTGTAGTTGAGCGCCACGACCACATTTTCCAGCTTGATAAGCGCTTCCAGCGCCGGATGCTTTTTGCGGTTTTTCCACGCCCAGAGGATCAAGTCCGAGGTCATCAGCGGCGGACGGGTAAAGACAATGTCGAGCAGTTCGGCATCAAGCTGTTCTGCGCAGACATTGATGCTCTTGAGCGGCAGACGCACCGCCAGTGCGGCCAGATATTCTTCGTCGAAAACCAATCCGGTGATCTTGGCAAGTTTACTGGAAAACTTCACCGCCAGCGCACCCCAGACTTCCAGACTTTCCAACTTGGCTGCAGAGGGGTCAAGCGGCCAGAAGGGCGCTTTGCCTTTGAGCGGAGCCAGCGCGGCTTCCCACGCACTTTCCGGCAGCCGTTCCGAAAGTTTGGCGATAATACCGCACAGCATCTTGGCTTCGCGCGCGGCCACATCGGCCTTAAGGTGGTCAAAGAATGCAGCAAAACTTGCCAGCATCGCTTCGTCGGCATCGTTCATGCCGTTTTTAAGCTCTTCATCGAGCAGAATATCCATTTCTTTAAGACTGCGGGCATTGGCGGCGCAGCGTTTGGCCGGAGCCGCGGCAGGTTTGGGCGCGGCGTTGCTGGAAAACCAGGCATCAAATGCTTCGCTGTTGAGCGTGGCCGGAACCAGCAGACGTTCAGCGAACGCACGCACCGCGCCTTCGCTCAAGTGAACCACACTCTGTTCGGATACGATATTGCGGAAATCCGCACCCGAGAGCTGCATGAGCTTGGCCGGAGTCATCATCTTGTTGGTTGCCACCGAGTTTTTGAAGAAATACCCGCGGGTGAGCATCTTGTCCAGCCCCACACCCAGCGCGCCGCCTTCGTTGAGGTTGACTGCAACGGTGGCATTCAGGGCATCAACATTGGTGACCATACCCCAGCGGCCGGATTCAAAAATGTAGGTTACGATCCCGGATTTGATGGCCATGAGCCGTTCGATACGGCGGATGATTTCGTTGGGATGAACCGAATTGTCGCGCAGACCGATCGCCCGGAGAACCCCGAGTTTGCAGAGGTAGGGCGGCATAGTAACTTTGACTGCGGCCGAAAGCACCTGACGGAAAATGGGGCTGTCCGGGATCCGCAGTTTGGCAATTTCCAAACAGAACCGGGCCTGTTCGGGTTCCGGTTCTTCCGGAAAGGCTTCCCAGAGCAGCTGCAGCGGTTCGGCTAATTCGCTCAAATCGCGTGCATTTTCGCGCAAATCTTTGAGCAGGGCGTTAAGGTCGGATACACTGCAGTTTTCAGCAGTGCGGAGCAGTAATTCTTCGGTAGTCATAAAAACACATCCACGCTTAAAATGTTTTTCAATTTCTTTAATATATCGCCAAAATTGCTTCCGTGCAATACTGCATAGTGATTTTTTTGCTAAAAAAGCCGCATTTTAATTGGAAATACTCTCTCCGGCGGGGTATAGTAATAAGACGTAATTTTGTATTTCATAATTTTAAATAGCAAATTTTCAGGAAACAACAGCTGTTATGGCCGGAAAAAATAAAATTCAGGATAAAGAAAAGCGCAAGTGGTTTTTTATGCCTACGCTTGACGGCTATATTTTTCGGGAATTTATGATAAAATTTTCCATATTGCTGTTGATTTCGGTGATCCTGTTTCTGCTCAGCGATGTGTTGGCAGACTTGTCTGACTTTGTGGAAAAAGGTGCTTCATGGCAAATTTATATACCCTATTTTCTGCTTAAAATACCCGGCAATATCCGTTTTATTCTGCCCATAGCTATGCTGCTGGGCTGTATGTGGACGATGGCGACTTTCGGAAAAAATATGGAAGTAACGGCCATGCGTGCGTCCGGCGTATCGCTCTTCCGCTGCGGCCGTTCGATCCTGCTGGTCGGTATGCTGACTACGTTTGTCAATATCTGGTTCAACGAAGGTCTGGTGCCTTATACCGACCGTAAAGCGTTTGCGCTTAAAGCCGAAGGCACGCGGGATGACAGCAGCCGCAAGAAAAAAGATCTTGAGGAGCAGAAACTTGTGTATCGCAGTCCCGATAAAAAACGTACCTGGCTTTTTGAGCGCGACAAAAACTCCAGCGGTGAACTTGGTGTGGGGGTACAGGCCAATGTGCAGATCAAGTTTTCCGATGGCAACGGCCGGATGGAAAAAGTTATGGATGCCCAAAATGCGATCTACCGCGATGACATCGGCTGGCGTTTTACTGATATAGCTGTAACAGAATACTTTAAGGATATTCCCATTCCCAAGGCATACCATCTTGACTCATTTGAATTGAGCGTAAAAGAAGCGCAGGAAACTCCGGTGGATATACAATATTCGGTCAAGCCGGTGGAGGAACTGCCCAGCTGGGTGATTTATGATTTGGTGACCCGCACTAAAGATATGCCCAAGCGCAGTTACGATGTTTACTGGACGGTGTTTTTCTACCGGTTGGCTTTCCCGTGGTCGTGTTTTCTGGCGGTGTTTTTGGGAATCCCGCTGGCGACCAAAAGCGAACGCAACGGTATTCTTACTTCGATCATCACCGCTGTGGTGATCATTGTCGGTTATATTGTAGCGGCTCAAATATTTCTGGTCATCGGTAAACAGGGGCATATTCCGCCGGTAATTGCCGGTTTGGCGCCTACAGTAGCATTTATTGCTTACGGCATTGACCGTGTGGTCAGAAATCAATCGTAACTTTGTTGGTGCAAAATCATGTTTTTGCGACTGGAAAATCTCCGGGTCAATGCACTTAAATTGCCTTTTGCCAGCGAATATGTTGACGAAAATCTGCATGACGTGTTATCCGAATATCTGCAGATCCCGGTAAATGCCATTCATACTGATTACCGTATTTGGAACAAAAGCATTGATGCCAGACGCGGCGATCCCGGGATCATTTACACGCTGGGGGTGGAAATCAATGATGCGTTTGCCCCGCAGGTTTCCGCGCTGGGCAGCGTGATGAGCGAAGTTGATTACTATTCTGCCGGTCTTGCTCCGCTGCCGGATTTGCCCGATTGCAGTGATAAATTGCAAAATCCGCTGGTGATCGGCACCGGCCCGGCCGGATTGCTGGCGGCGTTTTATCTGGCTTGCTGCAATACCCGCCCGATAATAGTTGACCGGGGTTTTGATATTGACCGGCGAGCCGCCGATTGCGAGGCATTTTTTCAAAGCCGCCGACTTGATCCGGAGAGCAATTTGCTGTTCGGAGCCGGCGGTGCGGGGACTTTTTCGGACGGTAAACTCTATACGAGAGTCCACGATCCGCGGGCGGACTTTGTTCTGCGCAGTTTGATCGAAGCCGGGGCACCGGCGGATACCGCTTACCTCAAACGCCCCCATCTGGGGAGCGATCTGCTGCAGAAAATCGTAAAAAATCTCCGCAAGATGATCGAAGCTGCCGGCGGGACTTTCCGCTTCGGTTCTGCGGTAAAAAGCGTTATAGTCGAAAACAATGTCTGCAAGGGCGTGGTGTTGGCTTCGGGCGAAAAACTTTTTGCCCCAAAAGTCATATTTGCCCACGGTCTGGGCGGGCGGGATCTCTCGCTGATGCTTACAAACCATTTGCAATGGGAACTCAAAGGATTTCAATTGGGCTGCCGGGTGGAGCATTTGCAGGAATTTGTTGATTTCCGTCAATACCGTTTTTCTCCCCGCCCGGCGGCGCTGCCGGCGGCGGAATATAATATGGTCTGCAAATCGCCTGACCGGGTGGCCGGCAAGGGCGTTACTACATTTTGCATGTGCCCCGGCGGTGAGATCGTACCGGCAACCGGCTGGAGCAATCAGCTTTGCAGCAACGGTATGAGCTTGCGCGCACGCGACGGCAAATTTGCCAACAGTGCGGTCATAACTACCATTGACGGCAGCAGATTTGCTTCGGCTGCTGAAGCGTACAGCTTTTTATCGGAGCTGGAAAAACGCTGTTTTGCCGCCGGCGGCAGTGATTACACTTTCCCCGCGCAGTCGATAAAATCTTTTATGCGCAAAAAAGCCGAACTTTACACTACCGAGTCTTCGGCCCGGCTGGGGCTTAAATGCGCTCCGCTGCACGAAATACTCAATTCGGAGATTCAGAATCGCTTTACTCTTGCCTTCAAGCACTTTGATAAACTCATGCGCGGTTTTGCCGACGGCAACTGCGTGGGGATCGAGAGCTGTGTATCCAGTCCGGTGCGTTTTGTGCGCAACAGCGATGCGCTGGAAAGTTCCTGCCGCAACCTCTATGTGGCAGGCGAGGGCGCCGGGTATGCCGGCGGGATCGTTTCGGCTGCGATCGACGGGCTGAAAATCGCCGAAAAACTGGTAACGACCTGATTTTTGATTTAAGGAGTTGCGTTTGCCGGCAGTGGCCGGTATTTTTTTATAATTTTTACAATTTTTGTTATTGTCCTAAATTTTGTGAAAAACATTTGTAATTGCCAATGTTGATGACAACATTGCCTACACAATTCATTTTGTTTTGCCAATAGTCCTCCCACGCTTTGGCATTTGTAAACCTTT
>SUWA01000044.1 GCA_015061695.1 Lentisphaerota bacterium | reverse complement strand
ATTGAGGGCGGCGTTGCCGCCCGTGAAGATGTGAAGCCGTCCCGCTTACGCGGGCCTGTGAAGAGTTTGCCTTTCGGCAAACAGTGAAGTTGCCCGCTGCCGCGGGTAAGGATGTGTACGTTTTTACCAGAGGAGGGCGGCGTTGCCGCCCGTGAAGATGTGAAGCCGTCCCGCTTACGTGGGCCTGTGAAGAGTTTGCCTTTCGGCAAACAGTGAAGTTGCCCGCTGCCGCGGGTAAGGATGTGTACGTTTTGGCCAGAGGAGGGCGGCGTTGCCGTGGCATAGTGGGAGCGTTTGTCTGACAAGTCTGACAAGTCCGACAAGTCCGACAAGTCCGACAAGTCCGATACCTTGCGCAGCTTGCCGACCCTGCGGTAAGCAATAGACGGCCCGGCCAATAACCTCATCCCCCTTTAACGAACTCGGCCATTTTTATTTTTGCTGTGCAAAAATAAAAATGGCCAGGAAAAGGTTTTTTGAAAGTGAGATGGGTTCCGTCTTCGCCTTGCAGGCTACGCCGCGACAAGTTGGGGGCTGTTGCAAAACCTCAAAAAAAGTTTTCTCTCTCCCCAAATATTCCTTTTCTTACTTCAAGAAAATCTGTCAGACCGACATCATCGCCATAGCGATTTCGTTTTTCAGCGAACCGCTGTTGTAGACGATCCGGGTCGCCAGTTCCACCGAAGCGATCACGGTACGGTATTCAGCCGGCAGTCGGTTCAAGCGGTCGGCATACTTTTCGGCGAGGATTTTCGGCAGATGCGCCAGAATGATCTCGTCTTTGAGTTCTTCCGGGTAGAGCGAAAAGTATTCGGCGATCGCACGGTTTTTTCTGTTGATCGTGCCGCTGAGTTCTTCGGTAAGATCGGTCAGGTATTTGCCGGTGGCTTTATGTTGGGCAAAGAGCCATTCGGCTTCGCCTTGCGCCAGCTTGGCCAGTTTGGCCAGCACTTCTTTGACGATCTCGGCCTTGTCCTGCTGGAATTCTTCCGGATCAAGCAGCAGACCGGAGAGGATCTCGTAGCTGGAAGTGATCACGCCGCACTTGTTGGCCGACGCATCTTTGACGATCGGAATACCCGCATCCTGCAGCTTGATACGCGCATCCGGCGTAATAAAGCTGTTGCCGCCTTCCACAATGGCCCGACTGGAGGGCTTGCCATCGGGCAGATAATCGAGGTAGTTGTTGATATTCAGCGTGGAGGGCCGTCCGCCGCAAGGCATGAAAATATCGGCATAATTGTACAGATTGTTCTGGAATATCCGCATATATTCGTTGCGGTCGACCATGCTTTCGGTGATCTTGCCGTCCGCACATTCCACCAGCCGGTAACCGTTGTTGTCCGGGCGGCTGAAGAGCATGTAGGCACCGTTGCCGCGCAGTTTTTCCGGATCAAAGCTGTCCAGATTGGCTTTAAGCACCAGCTTGCCCAATTCTTCCCGGTCGATACCCGCCGGGTCATAGACTACTGCCGGACCGTCGGTAATAGCGACGATCTTGAGGTTGGGATGCACCGGGGTGCCATCGTCATTTTTCGCCAGCAGCAGCTTCATCATATTGCCGGCCACGTCGCCGCCGGGGCCGCCGGCGATCTTGACGCTGAATTCAGAATCCGGCGCAATGCCGATTTCTTTCATGGTACGCAGCAGATACTGGTAGACCCCAAAGCTGGTTACGCCGTACTCTTTGTGGTTGATACCGCGTTCGGGCTTGCCGGAAATCAAACCGGATTTAAGGGTGTACCCGGCTTTTTCGGCATAATCGCCCATCCAGACGATCATATCGTCGAACATGTTTTCGTCCGGGCCGATTTCGATGATCTCTTTTTTGCCGTAGCGGTCAACGATGTTGCTGTCGCGCAGAACATTGTTGTCGTTGTAATTGATCAGCGAAACAAACGCTTCGCAAACTGCACGCTGGGCCGTCCACAGCACCGGTTTGAAATCCGCACCGGGGGCCATGTTCAGCAGCATGATCATCTTGGAGCCGCCTTCGTAAATATCTTTGTTTTTCAGGTGCTGGGTGTGCGCCAGAACAAAGCCTTCGCGGAAAATTTCGTCGTTGGCAGCTTCGAAGAGCGCCATTTCGTCGAGTTTGCCGGCGTTGCGCTTGGGTACAACTGTACGCCAGCCGCCGCGGGCGATTTCGGCAAAACGCACCTGGAAGCCAACGGCATCGCCGCGGTAGAAGTAGAACACCCCGTAAGGCCGGTCAGCGGGGAACGCCTTGTCGTAAGCCGGGCTGATCGCGCTGTAGCACTCCATAAACACCGGGTCCATGCGGAACGAAAGCGCTGCCTTGGCCGGGCTGAAGAAGTTGGTTTTGCGGATCGACAGCACAAAGTTGGCCGCTGCCGTGAGGATGTTTTTGGCAATAACGTCGTTGTAATACACCCCGCTGTTCAAAAGCTCGATCGCTTCGGTGGATTCTTTAAGCAGTGCGGCGTCAGACTTTTCGCAATATTCCGCGCCGGGAGCAAATTTGCTGTTGAAAAAAGCCAGCATGGGTTTGACTATATCAATATTGATGGCCATATAGCGGTAAATATCGCTCTTGTTGTACGCGCTGCGGTCGATGAACGAAAACTGGGTGTGGAGAAATTCAGCAATGGCCCGCAACAGAGTTGCTTCCGCAAACGTTACAACACTGGTTTTGACCAGATATTCATCAAAAACATCGCCGCAGTTGTTCCAGTAAAGCATGGCCAGTTCTTCGGCGGCCTGTTCGGCATTGCCCTTGACCTGCGCTTTGATGATCCAGACCGGTTTGGTGTCGAACGCTTCGCTGCAATCCTGTCGGGTAAGCTGGATCGGATCGGATACAGTTGCGCCGGCATACTGCTCCAGTTTTTCCATATAATCCTGAACGCCGACAAAAGTCGGTACAGCCAGCAAGACTTCCTGCCCGTTGATCGAAGTGAACACATAATCGTGGCATTGGGCCTGCAAAGTCAGGCTGACGGCAGTTACGGCATCATCGGCGCGGAGTTTTTCGGCGGCGGCCGGGATCATGCGGTCGAAAAGTTCGTTGATTTCGCTGGCCGGAGCTATTTCAAGCTTCAGGCAATCTGACAAAAGCTCTTCCAAATTTTGCGGAGCGGTTTCTTCCTGGCGTTCTCGGTTCATAATACAATATCCTTTCGATTCTTATGAGAAATTTTGCAGCCAATAAAATACCCTTACTTTGAAAAAGTTCAAGTTGATTTTGTAAAAAAATTACAAAAAAACATGCTGACTTGTTTCAGCTGCTTTGCTGACACTGTTTCAGCAATTTTGCTGACGCATGTAGTATAAATTCAGCAAGAAAAATTAAACTAAATTTGGAAAAAAAGATCCGGTGGTATATATTATAGTATAAGCTGGATTTCAATACCTTGATTTATAATTAAAAATCAAAAAAGAAGAGGTGTTTTTTATGAAAATGGGTATTACGGTGTATGGCGCCCACCTGATGGTGCCGGAAGAAGGCCGTACGGTCGCCAAGATCATCCGTCAGGCGGCCAATGTCGGTTTTGACGGTATCGACCTGGGTTACTACTGGGGCGAAGATAAAGCTGCCGAATTTGCCGAAGCTAAAAAAGTTGCCGACGGCGAAGGTATCGCTATTGCCAACTACATTGTCGGCAACAACTTCGGTAATGCTATCGCCGAAGGCCGTATCGAAAAAGAAATCGAAATCGTCAAGAATGCTCTGAACGAAGCCGCTGAATTCGGCTGCAAAAATTTGCGCGTTTTTGCCGGTGGTTACGGTTTGGATTGGAATACCTACAGCTCCCAAATCGCCGATGCTTTTGCCGCCTGTCTGGAAACTGCCGAAAAGAACAATGTAGTCATGGCGCTGGAAGATCACGGCGGGCTCAGCAAAAACTCCAGCGAACAGCTCTACTACATCAACAAGCTCAACTCTCCTTTCCTGCGTGCCACCGCTGACATCGGCAACTTCTGGCTGCCCGGCGGCGAACTGCCCATCGTGGGAGTGAGCGCGGTTGCGGAATATACGGTAATGGTTCACGTCAAGGACTATGTTTTTGTCAACAACAAGCAGGTTGCCTGCCCCACGGGCGAAGGCGTGATCGACTTCAAGAGCTGCTTCCGGGCGCTTAAAGATGTCAACTACGACGGTTGGCTGTCGCTGGAATACGAGTGCGGTATCGGCGATCCCAAGCAGGGGATCACCACCAGTCTGGTGAATATGCGCAAGATCGCGGCCAGCTGCTGACGGATCATTTCCCGAAGTCCACGCCGGAATGTTTTTACAACGTTCCGGCGTTTTTTGTATTTTGCCGGAAGCCGTGCCTTGAAAAAATTGTTTTGTATACTATATTATAGAAATAATATGATTCAGAGTAAAAACATTTTTTCAAGGATTTTTATGAATACAGATAACGAAATATTGCAAGTCCGGCGCGATCTGGTTGCCAACTGCCGCCAAATCGTGGTCAAAGCCGGAACCCGGCTGCTGACCGATCCCCGCCGTTTTTCGGAGCTGATCGCCGGGATCGCGGCTTTGCGGGAAAAAAATTACAAAGTCATGCTCATATCTTCCGGTGCCGTCGGCACGGGGATGCGCGCTTTGGATATGGAAAAACGCCCCCGGCAGCTCTCGGAAGTTCAGGCGCTGGCTGCTATCGGGCAGGGCAAACTCATGGCTTTGTACGATGCCGAGTGCCGCAAATACGGTTTTCATACCGCCCAGCTGCTGCTGACGGCCGATGATCTGCGCCAGCGCTCACGCTACATAAATGTGGCCAACTGTATCAGTGCGCTCTGGCGGCACGATGTATTGCCGATCATCAACGAAAATGACTCGGTGTCGGTCGATGAACTCAAATTCGGCGATAATGATACGCTGGCCGGGATGCTGGGTGCGGTTTTGGGTGCCGAGTTGACCGTGATCCTGACGACCGAAGCCGGGTTGCGCAAGCGTAATGAAGACGGTTCGCTGGGCGAGCGGATCAGTCTGGTCAAAAAACTGACTCCCGAAATGATCGCGGCCGCCGGCGATACCGATAACAGCGCCATGAGCATCGGCGGCATGATCTCCAAACTGCGCGCGGCCAATCTGGTGACTGAATCCGGCAATTACCTCTGGATCGCCGACGGGCGCGAACACAATATACTCGAAAAAATCGCTTCCGGCGAAGATGTCGGCACATTGTTCTGTCCGCGCCGCAGCAAACTGCATTCCCGTCAGTGCTGGATCAAGTTTTTTGCCAAAGCCTCCGGTTCGCTTACGGTGGACGATGGGGCGATCAAGGCGCTGCGCAGCGCCGGCAAAAGTTTGCTGCCTTCCGGAGTAACCGGGGTGTTCGGCAGTTTCAAACGCGGCGATACGGTGGAAATATGTACTGCTTCCGGCGAAGTTATCGCGCGCGGATTGAGCAATTACTCCAGCAGTGAGTGCATGACTCTTAAAGGCAAACACCACGACGAAATCGTTGATTTGCTCGGCAGCAACGCCGATATTGAATTTATCCACCGCGACAATATGGTGCTGGCGCCGGAACTGAAAGGATCGCTCAAGTGAAGCTGTTTATCAAGACTTACGGCTGTCAGATGAACGTACGCGACAGCGAGGCGCTGGCCGGTATGATGACCCGGGCCGGTGCCGAACTGGTTGCCACCGAGGCCGAAGCCGATGTGATGGTTTTCAATACCTGCAGTGTGCGCGATCAGGCCGAACGCAAAGCGATCGGCAAGATCACGTTTATGAAAAAATATAAAAAGCTCAATCCCGATCTGATCATCGGTGTGATCGGCTGTATGGCGCAGCACCGCGGCGAAGAGCTTTTGGAAAAAATAGAACATTTGGATTTTGCTCTTGGGACAGGTCAGCTGCACCGGTTGGCAGAAGTGGTCGAAAGAGTGCGCAAAGAACGTAAAAAATTTGCATTTCTGGCCGAAGGTGCTGATGTGCTGGAAGCTATGGGGATGCACAGCGATTACCAGAATCTGCGCCCCCACACCGGCATGATCGCCATTACCCGCGGCTGCAACCGTTTTTGCTCGTACTGTATTGTACCGTATGTGCGCGGACGCGAATTCAGCCGCAAGGTCAGCGATATTGTCGATGAAGCCAAAATGCTGGCCGATAACGGCGTGCGCGAAATTATGCTGCTGGGGCAGAATGTGGCGGCTTACGGTTGCGGCGGCAACGTGAACCCGCCGCCGGAAAATGAATCACCGTTTGGGGATCTGCTGCAGGAAATCGCCAAAATTGACGGCATCAAGCGTATCCGTTATACTTCGCCTTATCCGACGTTTTTTACGCAAAAACTTATTGATATAATTGCCGCTGAACCCAAGATCTGCCGCAATGTGCATTTGCCGGTGCAGTCCGGTTCGGCCGGGGTGTTGAAACGTATGAACCGCCAGTACACGCCGGAGCGTTATCTGGAAATCGTCAACCGTTTGAAAAATGCGGTGGGCGAACTGACCTTTTCGACCGATGTGATCGTCGGTTTTCCCGGCGAAACGGATGCGGATTTTGTCTGCACGCGTGATCTTATGAACGAAGTCGGATTCGATCACGCATTTATTTTCAAATATTCACCGCGGGCGGGCGCCAAATCCGCTGAATGGGCGGACGATGTGCCGCAGGAAGTTAAAGAGGAACGCAACCAGATATTGCTGGCCGATCTGGAAAAACGCTCGATCGCCGGCAATCTGGCCTGCGTGGGGCGCACTTTGGAAGTTATGATCGATGGGGTCAGTCCCCGCAATCCGGCACGCTGGTCGGGCAGGACTTCTACTGCACGGACGGTGGTTTTCAGTTATGCCGATGGCATGAAACCGGGTGATCTGATTCAGGTTCCGATCGAACGGGCAGGGCGGGTAACGCTTTTCGGGCCGGGGCTGGTCGGAGCCGATGAAGAGTTGTAAGATTTTTTGAACGTTTTTCCGGGATGCTTCGGGAAAACAGTTGCTGTTGGGCAACCGGTGAAGCGTGTGCTTGCCGGTGGGCGGCCGGGCAGTCCGGTCAAATAGTTTGCCTTATATTAAAACATACGGGGGCCGTTGCAAAATAGTTTTGCAACAGCCCCCGCTATTTGGGGCGTTTGAGCCAAAAACGTTACTTGGTCAGGCCATCAAGCGTTTCAATAATAAACAGCTTGGCATTGGCCGGTTTGGTCGACGGAGCCTGCTTGCTTTCCACATGGCCGCCCAGCTTGGTGACATTGATCATTTTGGGGTGGTTGGCAACCCAGCTTTCGACCGATCCGGTGGCAAAAACGTCCATCCAGATCGAGCAATCCGGATTGTCGCTGCCGATGATCACACGGGCGGAATTTTTGTAATCTTTGTAGTGGGTAGCCGTGGAGGCCGCCGCTTTATCGAGTTTCAGTTCCACATAGCTTGAAGTCCCGTCGTTGGGATCATTGGGCTTGCAGTTGGCCGAATCGCTGGGGCAGAGGAAATGTGTGTTTTTGAAGCTGATATAATCTTTTTTGTCCGCTACTGCCACGCTGCTTGAAACCGTCCAATTATAAACCGCGCCAAAATATCCACCCTTACCAAGCTGATTAAAGGCATAGTCTTCCTTGTTGGGGCCGATGGCGTTACCAAAGGTGTGGACACCACTGCTGCCGTTTATGCGGCAGCAGACAAAGCTCTTGTTGTCGTTGGCATACATCTGTTCGGCCAGACCGATCTGCTTGAGTTTGCCAATACAGTTGGCATTGCGGGCGCGTTCGCGCGCGGCACTCAAGGCCGGCAGCAGCATGGCTGCCAGAATTGCAATAATGGCGATCACGACCAACAGTTCGATCAAAGTAAATTGCTTTTTCATAATTTTATCCTTTCCTGATTATTCGTTTACTTCGATAATAGCGACTTCGTTCCAATCATTGAGCTTTACATCCACCACCCACTTGCCGGGCTGACCGCTGACGGCAAATTTGACCTTTTTGTACGGCACACCCAGTTTGTTGTAGTGGTGCAAGGCGGGTTTCCGGCTGCCGGCAACAGTGAACTTGCGCGAAACAGCTGTGATCACGCGTTCTTTGCCGATAATAAACCCCTCGTTGAGTTCCACCGGAGTAAAGGGATACATGTGCTTGAACATATCGTAACTGCCGGAATCGGGCTGGCCGTCTACGTTCAAGTCATAAATATATACGCAGTAGTTCAACCCGTTGCGCAACGCGGTAATGACCCCTTTGGTCTGATATTCAGCGGCGCGGTTGGGGCGCACTTCCGTATCAATATATTTGCGGGGGCGGATACCCAGCGCTACCGGGCAGCCCAGATGGCTGATTGCCTGCCAGCGGAATTCCGGCGGCTTGGAATCCATAAAGTGGATCGGGTTGACCGAGTCGTTTTCCATTTCCTGAAACGCCAGTCCGCCGAGGTTCTGCTCTTCGCGGCTCATCGCCTGACCGTTGGTCAGAATGTGGCCGCCTTTGCTTTTGACGTGTTTGATGATCGCGGCCCGGGCGGTGGCGCCGGTAATGGCATAGCTGTAACGGTAGCGCCTGATTGTGCCGTCAGGAGCCATTTCCACGGTATGACCATCCCAGCGGTTTTCGGAAAATCCACCGATGGTGTAGGGCTGGAACTGGTCGATATAAATACCGTTCAGTCCGACTTTATCCATCAGAAAGTCGATCTGCTCGATCATTTCCTTAAAGCGGGCATTGCCGAGTTCAGGTTGCACCATCAGGTAGATCACCGGTTCTGCCGGATACATATTGTCGTACATGGCGCGGCCTTCGGCATCGCGGATAATGGAGTCTTTAAGGTGAGTTACCGCATCGACTTTGGCCGTCATTTCTTTGGAGAAAAAGAGTCCGTAACCGATACCGTTGGCGTTACGCGACTCATTTACACCGCGCTGACGGATGCTTTGGCTCCAATCATATTTGCGGCAGTCAAAGGGGACCAGATTGGTTTCCATCATTCCGAAAATGATCATATCGGGATTTTTCTTGCGCAGCGCAGCCAGTTGCGGTTTGGCTTTTTGCATAAATTCATCGCGGGTGAGCAAAGCTCCATCGTTATCGTTGCCTTTACCGTAGTGAGCAAATTCAAACCATGGCGCGATCACATCCATTTCGTGCGGCATACCCGGTTTGCGGCCGCGGCGGGAGAAGGAGAGCGGACCCGGTATGGTGTAAGAATTCATCTTCCAGTCGCGCCGGATCTGATTGATAAAGTCAAAGTAGTTGTTGGTCAAAATGGCGTAGACGGCAAATTCGCGCACGATCGAGTCGCCGGGTTTGGCGCCGCAGCCGACCGAACCGGCTTCGTAAAGCCCATTCTGGGCACGCAACTGCAGTTGTGCGCGCGAAAGCGTATCTTCGTAAACCGCTCCGAATGCAACATTTTTGCCGGCCATAAAGACCGTCGGATTGCTGGAGCCGAAGAAATCCACCACGCCGCGAACTTCGGCCTGACCGGCCAATTTGACTTTTTTATCGTTGACATTGTTGCCCGAAAAACGGTCGAAAAACGCCAATGCCGCATTGTGGGTGGCAACGTTTTTCAGCGTGTCGCGGAAGTTGTAACGGTGGTTTTCAAAAGTGATTTCGCGGGTAACAGCAAACTCGCTGCTGCGGGCGGAAATAATGATTTTACCGTTGGAGTTTTTTACATCGACTTTCCAACCGGCAGCATTTTTGACCTGGTTGCGGCCGAACGCGTTATATTTCATGACCGGTTTGGCCGGATAGCTGAAGAAACTGTCCATAAAAACCGTTTCGCCGTTGAGTTTGAACTGCAGCGCGCCATCGGCCGTAACTTCCAGCACTGTGCCGTTGCTGCCGGGCAGCGTGGTAACGGCCGGAGCATCGGGGCGCTGTTCGCGCGGTTCGGGTTGGGGCAGATTTTTGATGACTTCTTCTTTATCAAGAATCTTGATCTTTACATCTTTGAGCAGCAAGGGCATGTTGCGGTTGCCCACATGACGCCGCAGCAGCGAGTAGGAAAACTTGACCCGGTTGGGTTTGGCGCTTTCGATGCGGTCGTCGGCACCGTATTCGATTTTGTTGATAAAGTCATCAATAACAATATCGTAAACAAATCCGCACTGACGGCTGCCGATGATGGAGGGGGCTACTTCTTCGGTATTTTCGGGCGCAAAAAATGTTAGCAATGCTTTATCGCCCTTGCGACCGGTCCACCAATCACGGTTGTTTTCTTTTTTGCTTTTGTTCAGGAAAGTACGGCCGCGGTAAAGCAGCCGGTACTCGCCATCGGCATTTTCCCGTTCCAGCCGGTTGCCGTTTACATCAATATTCATATAGTTGTTCCAACCGCCGTAACTGTTATAGACAATACGGGCGTTGAAGCTCAAAACCGCCACTTTGCCGCGCGGCACATCCACTGCCGGAAAATCCAGCACCAATTCATTGACATTGCTGGCAGGCGCATCAATTTTAACTTGTTTTTTCAGCGTAATAACTTTTGCTCCGGAGTCCGGCCGCAGCTTATTGATTTCGGCGGCATCCATAAGTTCCACGCGCAGATTTTTGATTACCGCCGGAACGTCTTTATTGCCGATCAAACGTTTGAGCAGATAGTAGGTGAATTCCAGATCGGCGGCCTGATTGTTCCGGAGCATATCGTCAATAACGATCATATATTCAAATCCGGCGGCGCGGTCAGCGGTTATTTCGCCCCAGAGTTCGGTGGCGCTTTCGGGCGCGTAAAAGAGCAGCAGCGCCGGGTTGCCGCGGAAATCCCGGAACCAGGTGCGGCCGTTTTCTTTTTTGTTTTTGCAACTCAAACCCTTGCCGCGATTCAATACACGGAACTGGCTGTTGCCGTCGAGGTTGGTAAGTTTGCGGCCGTTGATGGCGATTCCAAGAGAGTTGTTCCAACCGCCGTAAGTCGGCAGATTCATCCGGGCATCAAAAGCCAATACGGGCACTTTGCCTTCCGGTATTTCCATCGCCGGAATGGTCAGCTTGACTTGCTGATATTTGTTGCCGTTGGGAATTTCCAAACGGTCTTTGAGTTTTACAGCATCCGCTGCCATTGCCCCCAGGGCAAATAATGCAGAAAACACTGTGGCTAAAAGTTTTTTCATTTTTTTGCAACTCCTTTTACTGGTTTAATTTATTACATAAATCGTTTGCGTTTTTTTCAAATTTCTGTTGTTCTTCAGGGGGGAACCCGCAGCTTTGCCGCCAGACGAATTCCGGCACGCTGATCAATCGACTCGATATTTCGGCATGATCAAGCAAACAATCCAGCACCATCTGAACATGCTTCTGCATCGGTACGCCCCAGCTGGTCAGCGGTACGGGCAGATAAGCGCCAAAATCCAGATTGTCAAAACTTATGATCCGCACATCCTGCGGAATCTTCACATTATGCGCCAGAAGTTCGCTGATCAAGCCGGCACTGATACGGTCATCGCCGGGCATGATGGCGCCGATCGGAACATGCTTGCGCCGCTGCAAATACTCGTGCGCCCAGAAGCGCCCCAGTTCGTATGGCGACATATTGGCCGGAACATTGAGCATGGATATGGCTGGATCATCATTATCGGAAACTCCGCCCCACGAACTTAACAGAACCTGTTTGCCGGTCAATTCATTTAAATATCTGACCAGCAGCAAGTTGATTTTGCGGCGGTGGATACCCAGTTTGACCATATTGGGGAAAAGCGGTGTTTCGTACCGGTGGAACGCATAATTTATACAGTAAAGTCTGATTCCGGAAGCCGCTGCCAGATAAGCATTCAAAGTTTTCTGCAAATCCGCCTTGCTGCCGGGGGCTTCGGTAACGGTCTGGAAAATGATCGCTTCGCGGCAGTTGAGTTCGCGCAGCTGAAGCAAGCCGGAAAACAGATCCGAAGCCACTACCCGGACTTCCCGATTATGCTCCGTGATCGTCTGCACCGCGTTGCTCAAAACATCCGATGGTACTTCGCCGGAACTGATCCGCGGATCGAACAGCAAGCCGATCGGCGGAGCACAGTTGCCGCGCAGCTGCCGCGCTGCCGAATTCGCCACATAGCCGACTTGGGCGGCATATTCGCGCACCAGTTTTTCAGTTTCCGGTTTGATCCCATACTGTGCTGCCTTACCGGAAAGACAAAACGAAACGGTCGAAGTTGCCAAATTCAAGTTTCTGGCAATATCCGACAGGGTGATCCGGTTATTTTTTACAGGAAACGGCATAGAGGTATAAAAATTGCATCTGAAACGTTACAGATTTTTGTTGAAATAAAATACACCTCTAACTTGGATAATGCAAATCAACGGAATACTTTTTTATCAAAAAACGTTCTTCCGCCAATTCACTGTTTATTGGTTTGCCCGGGGCAGATCGCGGATAAAAGTGTGTTTGCCCGGGGGCAGGGGGCATCTGGTGCCGGACCGGTCGGGCATTTCGGCATAGGAGTTGGCCGGAACGCTCAAATTAAGCTCCACTTTATTGCCGGAGAGTTTCTGCCACGAACAGGCCAATACGCCACCGGGCAGTTGGTACTCCCAGCTGAAATCATCCAGATCATCGGGTATTTGCGGGGCAAATTCAAACCTTTTGAACTGCGGTTCGAGCATTTTTATTCCGCCCAAATAACGTACTGCCCATGCAGCAACGTCACCCATCATGGGGTGATTTTGCGACTCATCGCCGCGCCAATTTTCCCACAGCGTGGTGGCTCCGTGGTCGATCATCCACTGCCAGCCGGGGTACTGGTGCTGGGTGAACATGTTGTAAGCAGTATTTATATAACCGTATTCAGCCAGCGCGCGCGGTATATATTTGGCACCGACAATGCCGCAGTTGGCACGGTATTCATCTTCTCTGACCATTTTATCCAGTTGCTTTGCCAGTTCCGGAGTGCCGCACCCGCAGCAGATCAACATTGCCAGTTCTGTAATATACTGCGGCTTTTCATGCTGCAAATTATTGCGCAGTTCGGCAATGCGGGCTTCAAAAAACTTCTGATCGCGCGATTTATTCAGCAAAGAAGCAAACAGTTTCATGCAGCTCAACGCATTGATTATCATGGCACTGTCCACGATTTTGGCATTTGTTTTCTGCGAAGCATCGGCTTCTTTCCACTCGCCGGGGCCTACAGACACCAGACCGTTCCGGCGGAGATTCCAGCAGAAATCCAGATATTTGACCATGTTCCGGTAATGGCGTCTGATTGGAGTCAAATCATTTTTATACATATAGCTGTTATAAGCCAGCATGATTGGCGCGACCGTCCAGACCGGGCCGAAGTCCCAGTGCCAGCCGAACCCGCTGCCGGGAACCATGCCCGGCAGCTGACCGTTGGGGCGCTGATAGTCAAAGATTATATCAATAAAATCATTATAATGCTCCGAAGCATCGTACCACACCAGCATACTGTCTGCTGCTAAATGCGCATCCGCCAGCCAGCCGTTTTTTTCGCGGTGCGGGCAATCGCTGGGGAAGCCGATAAAGTTGCTGGTCAGCGAACGTTCGGCTATTTCCAATAATCCGGAAAATTCTCTGCTGGAGCATTTCAGCTGCCCGGCGGGGGCAAAGTTGCTCCGCATCGGCAGGGCTTGCAGGGCAATGATTTCAGCATCGCCGATGATTTCAGTTTGCACATATCTGAATCCGTGATAGCTGAAAGAGGGTATCCAACATTCGCCATTTTCATCGCCGCGCAATATGTAGCAATCGGTCTGGAATAGCTCTTTATCCACATACCAGTTGATATTATCCTGCGAAAAACCTTTTTCATTATCATACAGCTCGCCGTAGCGCAATATCACCTGACTGCCGGAACTGCCCCTGACTTCCAGGCGGATCGTTCCGGTCAGATTGCAGGCAAAATCGTAACAACATTTCCGATCGGTTTTATCCATGACCGCAACCGGCTGCAGCGGAGTTTGCAAAGTAACCGGCTGACTGATCAATCTGGTGAGTTTACCCCCGGGCGGCATCAGGCGCGATGCCGGGACCCATTGGAGCGAATCAAGGATGCGGGCATCAAATGTTTCGCCGGTGCGGGGCGAATCCGAAATCACCGGGCCGGCGGCAGCCTGCCACTCTTCACTGGTTTCAAGGATCGTACCATGCCGGTCAAACATGCGCATGGCGGCCTTGCAAATATGCCGGTAACTGGCATGGTTGGATGCGTAAGCATCGGAGTATTCTCCGGCATACCAGCCTTTGCCCAGGCGGATCTCACAGAGGTTTTCGCCCGGGACAAGATAGCCGGCAACATCAAATTCCCGGAAGAATGTGCGCACATCGTAGCGGCTGCACACCGGGTCGAGCCGGCCGTCGCCCACACGCTTGCCGTTAAGATACAACTCGTAAAAACCCAACCCGGAAATACGGCACTTGACCTGACTCGACAGCCGTTCTATTGTAAACGACTTGCGCAAGCAACTTGCTCCTTTGCCCGGTGGCATCAAACCGATCCACAAAACGTTTTTCATAAAAAATCTTATATTTTCAGTATTTTTATTGCAAGATTTGCATTGTTATGTTAAAATATAGTATGTTACTTTCAATTTTTCCAATAAGGAGCTTGATTTTATGCGCAATATCGATCCGGTTGAACTGGCCACCCGTTTTGTTTACGCTTCGCTGCCGATTATGTTCAACGGCAGACTTCAAGCTCCTTTTGTCAGCGAACACAAACATGAGTTCGATGAAATCGTACTGATTGTATCCGGCAGCGGCGTGCATCACACCCGTTTCGGAGCCGAAACGGTGCAAGCCGGTACCGTATTGATCATACCCGAAGGCGAAAGCCACGCTTACAGCGAATGCAGCGATATGGTTCTGCACAACTGTATGATCCGCATCCGCAATATACCTTTGCCGTTGGGCGAAATTTATCATCATCCGGCCTTTGCTGCGCTTTTTCTGGGCGACAGCAAAGTCCACACCCGCGCCGGAACGTTCCCTTCGGTCAAACTGCCCGGCGATGATTTTCAGCAGGCTATTGAACTGCTGGATCATTGCAACAAGGAGATCCAGGAACAGAAACTGGGGTGGAGCTTGAACTGCTTCGGCAGTTTTCTGCAATACCTTACGCTGCTGCTGCGTCATTACGATGCCCCGGAAAAGGATTCAGACGACATCCACCACAAGATCCGTCAAGTGATCGCTTATATCAATCAGCATCCGGAACGCACACTTTCGGTAACTCAACTCTGCAGAAAACTCGGTCTTTCCGAAAGCACTCTTTTCCGCCGTTTCAAACAAACCACCGGCATGTCGGCTTTGGAGTATCAGCTGACCATGCGCTTATCCCGGGCGGCCAGTTTGCTGATGGAAGAAAAGACGCTTCCGATCAACGAAGTGGCTTTGCAAATGGGCTTTAATGACAGCAATTACTTTGCCAAGCTCTTCCGCAGCCGCTTCAACTGCTCCCCCCGGGAATACCGCAAGTTCAATCGCGCGCCGCTTGAGTAGGCCTCCCTTCGACTTTGAATTGCATTTCAAACTGCAACGGCTGCCGACCGTTCCAGCGGCGATCCTGCAACGCAACATCTTTTGATACATAGGTGTAAAAACGGTGCAGATTGTTGTTGAACGCCACCGCCGGGCCATTCACACCGAAAACCATATTGTTATCCATTATCAGCATAATGCCATCCCGGGCAGCAAATGATTGGGCTTTAGTCTCAACTGTGCGGAATTTCTGCGGAGAAGCCTGACCGACTTGCACTTTTTCAAACGGCGTATTTTCAAACGCCATACTGCCGAACATGGTCAGACAGAGCTGACGCGGGGCGTTTTCGTCAAAACTTATGGTGCCTTGCAGAGTTATTACCGGCGAGTTTTTCTGTAAAGTCCAGCGGTAAACGGCGGTAACTCCGGGAAACCGGTAGATGCCTTTGCAGAATTTGCCGGTACATTCCACGATCAGAGTGTCATTGCTGTTTTCGATGACCTTTACTTCAGCATGTTGATCGTAACGCAGATAATGCAGTTCGGTATCCGGCGCATCGGCCTTTTTGATCCAGTCCAGCATAAAGCCGCGGGGAAATTCCACTTTGCCGTCAGCACTGGTGAACCATACCGGGTACATACACCCGTTATAGAACGTACAGCGGTAGTATTGGGTTTTTACATCATACCAGTCGCACTTTTTATTGTAGGCAGCCATGGGGGATGCTGACAGCATAATGCCCGATAAAAGCAATACGCAAAAGAGTGTTGCAGAATAAATTTTTTTCATGATCCAGTAAAACCTTCCTTATTTGACCTGCCAGCTCTGGAGATTGCAGAAGCTGTTGCCTTCCAGCTTGATGAATACCCGGTGCGAACCGCTGACTTTACGCAGTAATTCAGTTTCGCGTATGGCAAAAGTATTCCAATTGCCGGTCGAAAAATTCACTCCGTCAAAAGCAAATTCTGCAATCTTGTTGGCTGCTTCCAGATTGTCGATGTAGAAACTTACCGTACCGAAACCGCACCGCGGCGGGGCGGCAAATGCCGCTTGCATGACCTTGCCGCTGCCGTTGCCAAAGTCCACCGTACCGACACTTACCACCGCATCGCGGATCCAGTTGATCTGATTGCGGTGTTCATCGCGGCGGCCGCCGACGACTTCGGCAACATCGCGTGCCTGATGCAGATCGCCTGCTTTGCCGGCATTGCGGTCGCGCATGTCAGCAGCGTTCAGAACAAACGGGTCGGGCGTTTGCGGCGCACGGCGGATAACGGCAAAATGTTTTTCCATATTAACTTTGATTGATGCCAGATCGTATTTTTCCGGCGCACAAATTACCAGCATCATACTGCGCGGTTCCATGCTTATCGGCAGGCGCAAATCACTGCCGGTACTGGCGGCAACTACCCGGTCGGAGTGCGAATTCCAGATCAGAACATTGTTGCGGTTGGCAGGTAATTTATAGAGCATTTCATTGCTTTTGACTTCGGACGTGTGATTGATGAGCATGAATGCCCAAACGTCATCTTTGTTCCATGCACTGTATACCACGTCTTCGGTGGCAACGGTTTGGGTGCCGCGGGCGCCCCAGGTAAGAGTAACCTTTTTCCACGGGCTGGCAAACTGCGGCGGACGTGCCATCATACCGGCGTTGAAAAAGTCCAGCATGGCAAAGCGCAAGTGCATGATCCGTTTGAGGAAAACGCGGTACTCGTTGCGCAGCGGTGAACACAACAGCTGATACTCCAGAAAACCGATCTGCTCGCTGTTGACGATCTGACTTGCTGCTTTGGGGTAGATGGCGCGGGGATCTTCGCAGTCCGGTTCGCGGCCGATAAACTGGGTTCTGCCCGCATAAACCATGCAGTAGAGCGGCACCTGATTATCATACATCCAGCGCCAGGGCAGCATGGCATCAAAAATATTCACACACTGTTCGGCGTTGTCTTCAGTAGCCAATATTTTATTTTCGCCATCGGCTTGCCAGTGTTTGCGTACATCGGTGAAGAGTTTGTACCAGCCGTCAATATAATGAGCGGCGTTGTCGCGGACGATGTGGCCGTGGTTGGCGTTTTCGCACAAATTGGGCCGTGCCGCACCGATCTGGTCGGCATAAATACCGTCATAACCCAGATTGGTTATATTGATAAGTAATCTCTGCATATATTCCCGGATCACCGGCGAAACCGGGCAGGTAACGCCGCAAAGTTCAGCGCCGTAACGTTCGACCAGTACCTTGCCGCCTTCGACCACGCAATGATGTTTACCGATTTTGCTGTAAAGCACATCTTCATCGCGGCGATCCTGTTGCGCCCACAAGCGCGGGTCTGTATAAGTCATGACCCGCAAGCCGAGTTTGTGCATATCGTGCATCCATGCCACATTTTCCGGCGACATTCTGCGCAGCGGCGAATAGATCCCGGAGTTATCGCCATCGCTGATCAGGAAGGTACATTCCAGATAGTCGCGCAATTTTTCCATGTAAGGTCCATCGTTCCGGGTGCCGCCCAGCCGCCGGACATAGAGTGCGTTGTTGCGGAACCACTCCGGCGTATCCGTATTGGGCAGCGATTCCCGCCACCACGGGGCTTTGATTCTTGCCAGATCGCGCCGGTAGAGCAAGCCGACATCGTACCAGTTGCCGCGGAACAGTTCAACTGCCGCCGGCGCTGTAGCCGTATAAATCTTTTGCGGCGCGTTGACCGGTCCCGGCACCGGAAATGTAACCTTGACCGTGGTGCGCTTGCTGCCGGATTGATAACTCAAACCTTTGTAAGCAGCACGCGGGTCAAGCAGTGTCCAGTAAATACCGCCCTTATTATCATAATATGCGCCTAACTGCATGGAGGCAGTACCGTGGGGATAAATGTCATTGTAATTGGCACCGCTGGCCGCTGCTGCGGGGTATTCCACGCCGGACATGATCGGCACCAGCAATGTGTCATGCGGCGAATTGAGCGCATTAAGCTGCAAATCAGGCTGGATGACTTCGCTGATCTTCAGCTTGCTGTTGGCGCAGTCGGTCGAAACATGAAACTCCAGCCGGTCAGCAACAAACGTGTATGCTGTTTCGGCAAAAGCGTTGTTGCCCAGATCGCTTTTGATCACAAATTTTACCTTGTCGCCGTCTTTTACCGGTTGGGCAGTAAAGTTGCTGACGACCTGACCGGAAAGCGGCGAAAGCGTTACGGCCCGATTGCCGACAACACCTTTTACACTGAAGACCGGCGAGGCCGGTGCAAGTATTTCCCGATCGGCCTTGCGGTCGAACCACGAAACTATGCGTACTTTGCCCGGATCGTTCAAGATGGTTAATGTGGAATCTTTACCCGGCAGAGTGATGAAATATTTATCAAGATTACCGGCATATTTTTTCAGCAGCGCATCGTCCGTGCCAACCAGCGCCAGATTGCGCAGCGCCGAAATTTGTTCCGGCGCTGCTGTGCTGTCAGCCAGCAGTTGTTCCGCGGTTGGAGTTAAAACTCCGGTGCGCTTTTTTGATACCAGCATCTGACGGGCAAACAACTCTTCGATTTCGCTTTCGTTGAGTGCGCGGTCGATGATTTCGACTTCAGCAACATCGGCCTTGGAGCGCCAGACGGTGCCCAAATGGCTGGCCGAACCGATTTCCAGCGGGAAACGGCTTTCCGGCAGTTCAACATTGTTCAAACGCTTCCGGGCGACCAATTCGCCGTCAAAATAGAGTTTGACATCCAGCCAGTCTTCGCCCTGACTGGGGACTTTGTGCCGATTGATCGTTGCGGCAATATGGTGATAGCTTTCTTTGCCGTATTCTTCTTCAAACACATCGCTGGAGTTTACGCCCTGACCCCACGAACTGCCGGTATGGTAGTTGAAATACAAACAGCGGTTGTGGCGGCAGAACAGAAATTGGTTGGTCTTGAAGAAGTACGAACCGAACAACGCCTTGTGCTGCGGGTGTTCCAAGGCATTATTTTTACAACTTATGCTCAAAGTTACACCATTGTTGGCATTGAACGTTACCGAATCATCCAACGCAAAACCGCTACTGTTGCCATCCATACGCATCGCGCCGTCAGGCAGCCGGGTAAGTTTACCGAAACCCAGCATGGTACGCCGGTTGTCAACTGACTTCAATATGCCGGGCGCGGTGGAGCTTTTATCGGGCATAACCATATCCTTGAGTACAAATCTGGCCCGGTAAGGCTCGGTTTCCGGCAAGGGTTTGATGGCCGGAGCTTGCGGATTATTGCTCAAATATTCCAATATCTGCTGGCCGAGGAACCAGTACCCGGCACGCACCAAATGCACGCCGTCCCAGCGGAACATGGTTTTCTGGCGGTCGGCAATCTTGCTCATGGGAGTAAAAACGTCGCAGACTTCCAGATCGAATTCTGCTGCGATCTCGTGCAGTTTGTCAATGTAGGTTTGTACTTTATCCGCATCGCCGAACCGCCACGACTGCTGACCGCGGCGCACTTCGGTGGCCGATTTCTGCGCCGCGTACGCTGTATCGTTGGCTACCGGAGTAACCAGAATTATCCGGCAATCAGGCCACATACGGCGCAAGTTGGTGATCATGCGCCGGAACGCGGCAAGCTGTTCTTCGGGAGTGACCCACGGTTTGGCAAATTTTTCGCCGCTGAAGGAACGCGTGTCGTTATGACCAAGCTGAATAAGGACGATCCCCGGATTCAGTTGCGGAGCAAACATAGCCTTGTTGGCTGTCCAGTTAAAAGCGGTAACTTGCTGATAAAAGCGCAGTTCATCGGTTACAATGGAATTGCCGCGTACCGCAAAATTGTGTACTTTGATCCGGCCGAGATTGTATTTATTGAGCCAGAAATCCAGTTCGTCGGCCGCGTTCCAGCCGCGGTCAAAATCCCACAAACTGTCAGCCAGTACGGCAATGGAGGTGTTTTCAGTAAAGGTGATATTCCTGGCCGCATTGTCCAATGCCTGATATTGTTCCGGGGGGATAAGCTCAATAACTGTCCGGCAGCTGACCCCGTTGCGGGCAACCGTTACCAACGCCTGATTGTCATTGCGGCGTTTGATCAGATCGCCGGGAACAGTCAGCACACCACGGGCATCGCTCTTGAGCATTACCGGCGCTTCCACTGTATCGGCTGTTCCGGCAAAAACCGCAAACTCTTTATCCGGCTCGCTGGTTTCGAACTTTACTGCGAGGAACGGTGCGCCATCGACGTGCCGGCGGATAACATCCTGACCCTTGATCACCGTGCTGTCCGAATTCTGATACGATGTAATAATCATATCATCGTATTCAACCTTGCCGGCGGTGGTAATGTCGATCACCGGCCAGATGGTGTGAATACCTTTATCGGAAAAATCCATCGGGAATGTGATAGTCTGCCATTCACCTGTCAGAGTTACCATATCGCCGTAAACCCACTTGGAGTTTTTGCCGTTCATAACTGCAAAGTATGCGCCGATCTTGACTTTGCCTGTGCCGCGCACCCGGCAGGAGAGTTCGAGCTTCAGCCCGCGGACATCTGTCAATCCGCTTTGAGTATAAGCTTTGCCGTAAATTGGGCTGCCGTTGCGGCTTTCCGGCGTCAAAACCATACAGCCGTCGGCCGCATTGCGGGTACTTTTGCCGGTCCAGTAACCGGGCGTTACCCAGCCGAATGTACCTTTATTGAAATCATATTTGCGCAATACTACGGCTTTTTCGGCTGCGGTCAGGGGCGAAAGCGCCCCGGTCAGCAGCGTCAACAGCAGTAAAGCACTGTATTTTTTACAGAAAAAAGACATAAAGAACCCCTGTTGCAACTTTTTTGCAAGATTAAAACGTTATGATTTTCAGTTCAGCAGCAGACTTTTACTGTATTACTGCCAGAAACCGCCTTCGCTGCCGGTGTTGTAGTCATCAAAATAGATGGGCAGCCATGCATTGTTACGCGGACACCATCCGCCGGAGGAGTTTTTGCGCGGAGCTTTGCTGCCCACATTGCCGCCGAGATAGGCAATATTGGCATTATTGGGGTGGTTGCCCAGTTCGGTACCCCAGTTGTAGTGGGTAAAGCCGTGGTGAGCATCAACATAAACACTGCTGCCGGGATTGTCGCGTCCGACTATGGCACGGGGACCGTGACCGCTGTCGGCATTACCGCTGTTGGGCAGATTGGCATTGGTCCAGAAACTTATATAACTGGTACGACCGTCACCTGCTGTGCCAGTATAGAATACGCCTTGGTC
>SUWA01000043.1 GCA_015061695.1 Lentisphaerota bacterium | reverse complement strand
GGGAGGTCCAGGAGGGCAATGCCAATGCCCTCTTGGGATGCGCAAACTCTACAATGCTGAATAAGGCGTACAAGTCTTGAAGCGCATTTATAATGATGCCAACAGCTGCCCCTCAAAGCAAATTCATGAGAAAATGCAAAAATATAACGCAGAATAACCGGATATGTTTACGAAAATCCCATAATTTTGTAAAAAATTCCATTCTTACAAAATTATGGGATTTCTGCAGATCAGTAAACCAGATACAAAGCAGTATTGGAGTGGTTTTTCGATAATTTCAAAAGTCTAAAGCTTCTTGAGCAGATTTTTTGCGTTCAATTTCTTTCTTGAGCTCTAATACTTTTGCATATTCCAATACTAATTTTTCATATGCAGTGTCAACAATACAAATCTCTATAATACTGGGATTTGTAGCTTCAATGATAATTTTAACATTTGAGTTTTGCAGAGTATACTTACGAAAATCGTATTTATTCCATCCTTTATGCAACTCCTTTATTAGAGCTTCATCAGAATGAAAATTAGCATAAGAATTGCGTTCCTTATATTTTTCAATAAAGTTCTTATATACAGCATCCCGCTGATCCACAAATGTAATTTTTATACCGGGATATTCTTTGCTATATTTTTTTACGATATCATTCGGTAATATCTTTTGTTTTTCAGAATATAATGTAATAAAACATTTATAATAAACACTTATATTATCTTCTATATCTGCAGCAACAAATCTTATCGTGCCATCATATTCTAACGGATCTTTTTGCATAATTTTCTTATATTCATCGACCCATTTTTGAGAAGTTCCGGAATAGATATCCTTATAAAGTCTTATTCCCGGGCGATCTTTTGTCCGTAAGGGATACTTAAATTCAGGCTGTTCCAATTTTGCCAATGCTTCTTTTTTAGCTTTTTCTTCCGCAATGCGTTTTTCTTCCGCAATACGTTTTTCTTCCGCAATACGTTTTTCTTCCGCAATTTCGTCAGTAGAGCGTATTTGGGATACCCGGATGTTAATTTTTTCACGTTCGCGTCTATCCAAATATTCTTTCGGAAGTTTTGTTAAAAACAAATTTCGCAAGTTTTTAGTTTCCACGCAGTTTTCTTTTGCCAATAACCGTAAATACTCAATCCCCAAAGTCTTTACATGTTTTGCACTGGCAAAAGCGACTCTATGATCAGCAAAAGTACGCGGTTCCGTCGACAGCAATATTTCGTAAGCCTTAACAAAATCAGACGCGCGCTTAATATCTTTTTGGCGATAAATATCCTGAACAAGTTCCCATGCTGCCGGCATATGATTGTTTTGCAGTGCCAACATCATATATTCCGAAGCTTTTTGATTATCTGCAGGAACACCATCCCCTGCGCGGTACATCAACGCAACTTCATATTGCATTTCCGGATTACCGGAATCAGCTTGGTGCTTGATTTCCTCAAAAGATGTACATCCGCTGAATACGCTGACAGCCAAGATGCTGAATAATACTTTTTTCATTTTAAGTCTCCTTGAGTGTTTTTTTTGATCAAACGTCATCGGGGGAGAATGACGTTGTTTGTTAATATATCATAAGTTTTTTTTTTTCAATGATTTACGATAATTTTTTTTTGTTGTATTTAATGCTTCCGGTAATTATTGGGATTATGTTCTTACGGCGTTTTTTTCTGCTGTGCAATTTGACAATATTTACAGCATCAACTATATTAACCGGCAGCAGGTTTTGTAAAGCGGTAAAATGGATAATAATATGAATATGAAAAGCTGGATGCTGAATGGTTCTTTCGGCTGCGGTTGCGATTACAACCCCGATCAGTGGCTGGAAACTCCGGAGATCATTGATCAGGATATTGAAATCATGCAGCAGTTGGGGATCAATACCGTCAACCTGGGTATATTTTCCTGGAGCCGGCTGGAACCGGTGCTGGGCGATTACGATTTTACCTGGCTCAATGCAGTTCTGGATAAACTCGATGCAGCTAATATCGCTTACTTTATGGCTACGCCCGGGGCGGCTTTTCCGCCTTATCTGGCCCACATTTACCCGGAAGTTCTGCGCGTTGACCGCAATGGATGCAAACATCAGATCGTTGACCGTAATAATTATTGTCTGACTTCACCGGTTTTACGCAAACGTTTGATGCTTGTCTGCGATAAACTTGCCCGCGAGATCCGCCACCGGCCCGGTTTGCTGGGGTGGCATCTGAACAATGAACTCTCCGGCGAGTGCTGCTGTGAGCTGTGCGTTAACGAGTGGCGGAAATTTTTGCGCAGTAAATACTGCACTACCGCCAAACTCAATCAGGCCTGGTGGAGCGATTTTTCCGGCAATCGATTTGTTGATTGGTGCGAAATCCCGCCGGTGAGCAACGGCAACAAGGTGCTGCCGGGTATGCATCTGGATTGGCAGCGGTTTGTTACTCTGCGGCAGTTGGACTATTTGATGTGCGAAAAAGAAGCCGTAACTTACTGGACTCCCGACTTGCCGGTAACGCATAATTCATGGCGCGTGTTCGGAAATTTTGACTGGCGCAAGTTTGCGCCCGAACTGGATTTTGTTTCGGCCGATGTTTACATGCAGTACCAGCTGCAGCCCGGCGACTGGCAGCATATGTCGTATTATACCTTTCTTTACAGCCTCTACCGCAATATGAAAAAATGCGGCAACTTTGCGTTGATGGAAACGACTCCCTCCAGCAGTTTTGTAACCCCCAGTTGCCGCTTGAAGCGGCCCGGCCAGTTGGAAAGCAATGTTTTTGAAGCCGTGGCCAATGGCGCTGATGCCATCAGTTTTTTTCAGTGGCGGGCGGGACGCGGCGGTTTGGAACAGTATCACGGATCGATCATTACGCACGACGGCCGCAGCGATACCCGGGTGGCGGCAGATGTAAAAGCGCTCAATGCTAAACTGCAGCGCGTTGCCGGTGTGCGGACTGCCCGGGTAAAGTCAGATTGCGCCATCTGGTTCGATCCGGAAAACTCATGGCTGATCAATGCCTCGCGCCTGCCGAAGCCCAAGTTCGCATTGCTGCCCGAAGCCGTGAGCGTAATGCGGGGCTTTTTGCGCAACGGAGTATCAGCAGATGTGATTTCAGAGCCGGCTCAAATGAGTGCTTACAAACTGATCGTGGCGCCTTCGGCATATTTGATGAACAATTCCATTGCCGGAGCTATGGAAAAATTTGTGCAAGCTGGCGGCACGCTTTTGCTGACCGCTTTTTCCGGGTGGAGCGATGAAAACGGTTTGAGTTTCCACGGTTCTTTCCCCGGCTTGCTGCGCAATTTGGCCGGGCTGCGGGTGGAAAATTGCGACGTGGCCGATGATGGCGAATCAGGTTCGATAGCCTCGATCATGCAAAATGCAGAATATCCGCCGCGCCGATCCTCCCGTCAGTTTTTCAGCTTGATCGACTCGCCGGATCAATGTTTCAGTTCCCGCGCGGTGGCCGAATTGGTGCATTTGGAAAGCGCCCGCCCGCTGGCCTGGTGGCAGGATGATTTTTTTGCCGGTTCTCCGGCTTTGAGCTGCAATCAATATGGTGCCGGCCAAGTCTATTACATGGCCGGATTACCCGATGACGGATTCTACAAAGAGTTTATCCGCCAGCTGATTGGCAAGCAATGTATAAAACAAATTCTGCCGGGGGTATTTCCGCCGGATGGAGTACAGTTCCAGCTCCGGAGCAGCAGCACTTGCGAGTGGCTTTTTATCATCAACCAATCCGGCGCGCCGCAGCATATCCGGCTGCCGGAAGCGTGGCAGCAGCTGTCGGCAGAACTGCCGGAATACGGTGCCAGAGTGCTGAAACGCAGTCTGACAGATGGCTCAATAGAGATATTGCTGTAAAAAAATTTCAGGAAGCGATCATATCTGGAACAAAGTTCCGGCGTTTTTGCTCCAAAGGATTGTGATTGACCGGTATATGGTTTTACCGGCAATTGCAGCAACCCTTTAACCATGGAGCAAATCATGAAAGAAACATGGAAATCCGCCGGAGTCCTGCTTGCAATCCTTACATTCGGGACTGTTTTTGCCGGGTGCGAAACCACCGACACTGTAACCGTAGCCGCCGGGCCGGGCGGCGCTGCCATCATCGTAGATGAGTGCGAGGAGTCCACTGCCTGCCCCAAAGCTGATAAGGCCAAATGCGCCATGCAGCCCAAAAATTGCGTGGACAAAACCTCGGCCAAAGCCGATGTCAAAAAGAGTGATACGGTAAAAGTTGCCCGCAAACACACTTGCCCGCTGGCCGAATTTGAAGCCGAAGCCAGCAAACTTGCCGCCACACTGGCTCACGCATTCAAAAACGGCGATGCTAAAGCATTTGTGGCCGCACTGCCGGAAAATCTGCGCAAGAATTTTGATGAAAAGAAATTCCTCGAAGCTCATAAAATGCTGACCGAAGCCATGGGCGAAGTGGTCAGTGCCGACTTTGTTACCGACCTGAAACACCCGTTGTTGAGCATCCGCTTGTGGAAGATCGGTTTCAAGAAGATCGACAAAGATTCCGGCGAACTTATCCAGCAGGTTTTGTTCCAGGTTACGATCGGCGAAGTCGATAAAAAAGCCCAGGTGGTCAGTTTCGGTTTTATTTGATCTGAACTTCAAGCGGTAACACCGCGCCGGTTCCTGCTGCTGTTTTGTTCCTTTGGGCAGCGGCAGGAACCTTTTTTGATTGCAGGTTTGTATTATGAAAAAGAGAGCTATTTTTTGCCGCACACTGCTGCTGGCCGCCGCACTGAACTGCAGCTGGATGCTTTGCGGTGCCGATCCGGTACAGCGGGTGCATCTTATACAGGATGATGCACAGGATTATATGGTTTCCCGAATCTACCGCCTGAAATATGTTCAGGCCAACGATCTGGTGCCATTTGTCATGGGTATGATCATGCGCTACAATATAAATTCCAGTGCCAACACTATTCTCGGTGCAAATAATGAACAGCTTTTGACCGTTACCTGTCCGGCCGAAATGATGCCCTATGTGGACGAGTTTGTCCAAATGGCCGACCGCAATATCAAGATCGCCGGTAAAACGGTTGACGATGTTATCAGCGGCAGCGGTATCACGCGGGCGGTTTATCAGCCGCGCTACCGCTCCGGAGAGGGGTTGCTCAATGTATTGGTCAATTCAGTGATCGGTACCGGTCCGGCGGGGGCGGTTTACGCTTACGATCAGAATTCCAACCAGATCTACTGGAAAGACAACAGTTCCAACACACCTTTTGTTTTTGAATTTTTAAGTTACATCGACCGCCCGGCACCGCAAATCGTTTTTGAACTCAAACTTTATGAATTGCGCGAGAGCAGTCTGCGCGATCTCGGCTTGGAGTATCTGGCATGGAAAAACGGACCCGGATTGAATATCTTTCAGACCGCATTTGATGCGTTCAGTCTCAATTCCGGCGGCACAGCTGCGCTGCAGGCGATTTCCGGTCCGGTGGGCGGATTTTTCTTTGCTCCGCAGTTCGATGCCAGTTTCATCCGTATGCTGGAACAGAAAGGCAAGGCGGAAATCACCAACACCGCCACGTTGAGCGTCAGCAATTCAGATACCGACAGTTACCGGATATTTTTCAATCCCCAGCTTCAGAATATTGTAAAAAACAACAACGATCAGACTTCGGTGGTGGCCGGCAATCTGAATCTGCCGGAAGGTTTTCATCAGCTTTATCTGCGCATAGATCAGCCGATCGTCAACATTCACTATGGCAAAGGTCAAAGCGGTTATCCGGACAGTGAAGTTTTTGAGCTTGCGCCTTATAAAGATGGCTTATACAGTCAATACCCCGGAACAGTGTTTTTTGCCTACAGTCTGCAAAGCGCTACCGTTATGGAGCGCAGCGTAAGCGGGGAAGAACTGGTCAATTCCAGCGTTATGGAGTCGAGCGTACTGCTGGATCTGAATCAGGAGTTTGTGCTGGGCCAGTGGAACACTGTGCAGGAGATCGAACAGACTATCGGGGTGCCGTTTCTTGCCGAAATACCCATTCTGAAATACTTTTTCAGCACAACAACCACGCAAAAAGAAAACTGCAAACTTTATCTGACAATTACCCCCCGGTTGTTGAACACTGCTCATGCTTCGCCGGTTCCGGCCGGAGAACTTTTTGCCATTGAAAAATGAGGTTTTTTGTATGAATAAAAACAAATTCTGGCTGTTGTGTGCCTTGTTGGGATGCTGGAACTATGCCGGTGCGGAAAATGTTCCCGGCGTGCCGCGGGACTCCAATACCAACAATACCGGCGGGTATGATGGTACGCGCGTGGAAGCTCAAATCGTTGTGCCGCTCAAAGATGGCGCCGAGGCGATCCATTTTATCCGCGATAACAACGATCCGCGGGTCATCACCAAAACCTATCTGGTAAGGCATGTCGATCCGTATAATTTCCGCGATTATCTGCGTCAGATGGTACAGAGCAAACGCGTGGGCAATACTGCCATGATCCAGCAGGCGCCCGGCAATGTTCAAAATACAGTTACCGTTGATGGCCAAACTGTTACCCAGGGCGTTACCGGTACGGTTTCCAGCCCGGTACTCAACAGCGTCAATGCGCAGTTGGGCTATAACCCGACCGCCCAGCTGGGCAGCAATACGGCGGTGGAGTGTCTGCGGTTTGCCGACGGTACCGGATTGTTGCTGATAAGCGCCGAAGATTACCGCTTTGAAGATCAACCCAACGGCATGGGGATCGATTCGCTGGTGAAAATGCTCGATGATCCGGCGTTGGGCGCAATCAGTTACGGCAATCCGTTTTTTATTTATATGCCCAAATTTGTTCCGGCCCGTAATTTACAGCCGATGATCGAAAATGTGGGTATGAATATAAGCGATGTTACCGAGTTGTGGCAGGGACAGGATCTGGTGGCATACGATCCGGATCTGAACTGGCTGATTTTTGATGTGGAAAATTATTCAGCCGAAAATATTGCCAGTATGCTCAAACGGTTCGATGTACCTATTCCGCAGGTTAGAGTCAAGATCACGATTTACGAGATCGACAGCGAAAACGACGATAAACTGGGTATCGACTTCCAATCCTGGAAAAATAATCAGGGTGCGGATTTCTTTTCTGCCGGAGGCCGTTACCGCAACAATTGGAGCGCGCTTTACGGCTCTGCCACGCTGGATCGCACTCAAGGCTCGGAGTGGTCAAGTTTTTATAATTTCAACCCCAAATGGAACAGCCGCTACATTGATTTTCTGACTTCGATCGGCCGGGCGCAGATCATGCTGACCGGTGAATTGAGCATCCGCAATGCCACCAGTGCCAAACTGGAACGCATCAGCCACATATTCTATATGGATGACTCGCAGCCGGTCAGCAAATCGACCGCCGAAACGCTTTTCCCCAACACCGGAGTAGGAGCGTACGAGTTGTTGAGCAATATCATCGGGCAGGTTACCGGCGAAACGCTGAACACTGCCGATGATATACGCGTAGGCAAAGGCAATCAGCAGTTGACCGCGCTTTCGCAAAGTTACGGTTTTTCCATGCAGATAAGCAATGTGGCAGTCGGGTTGAACGAAACCAGATTCACGGTAAAAATGCGCAATTCAAGCCTGATCGGATTTCAGTCCAACGGTGCGCCGCGTATTTCGGAAGGCGCCGAGGTTGTGCAGAATGTAAGTTTGCCGCACGGCAAAAAAGTTTTTGCTATCGGCGGGTTGAAGAAACAAGCCGAAGTAACCAGCCGTTCCGGCATACCGTGGCTGATGGATATACCTTATCTGGGGTATTTGTTCAGCAGTGAATCCAAGTCGGTAAAACACACCGAACTGTTACTGATCGGTTCGGTGAGCTACGATGCCGTCCCGACGCATGAATTTCCCGGCCGCCACCGTGAGTTCCGGCGCGGAAACAGCAAGAGTATTTCGCAGAAATAAGCGCTGGGATACCGCACAGAATACCTTTGCCGGAAGGTCATCTGTGCGGATTTTTTTTGCTGTAAATTTATCAAAGCTGAATATCTTTGCCGCAAGGAGCGATTTCCGGATTTGCGAAAGATGAGTTTTGTGCTACATTATAGCAAATATTGCATGAAAAATTAATTCAGTTCGAGGAGTTGGCTTATGTTTTACTTTGATCCGCTTTATCTGGTGTTTATGCTGCCGGGGCTGCTGCTGGCCGGTCTGGCCAGTCTGTTCACCCGTTCAACGTTCAGCAAATACTCGCAAGTGGCTGCTTCCAGCTATGTTACCGGCGCGGAAGCAGCGCGCCGACTGCTGCATCAGGCGGGGATCTACGACGTGAAGATCGAACCGGTAGACGGCATGTTGACCGACCATTACGACCCCTCCAGCCGGACGTTGCGGCTTTCCAGCGAAGTTTACGGCCGGAACTCTCTGTCGGCGATCGGTGTGGCTTGCCACGAAGCCGGCCACGCCATCCAGCACGCCACCGGGTATGCGCCGCTGGCCATGCGCAGCGCGTTGGTTCCGGCGGCCAATCTGGGCAGCAGCGGTTCTTACATATTGCTGCTGCTGGGATTTCTGCTGAACAGTGCGCCGCTGATGCTGTTGGGGATCATACTTTTTTCGCTGTCGGTATTGTTTACGCTGGTAACGCTGCCGGTGGAATACAATGCCAGCAGCCGTGCCAAACAGTTGATGGTTTCGGCCGGGATCGTTTCGCCGGGAGAAGCCGCGGCCGCCGGTTCGGTACTCAACGCGGCATTTATGACCTATGTGGCCAGTGCGGTGAGTGCGCTTTTGATGCTGCTTTACTATCTGGTGCGTTCCGGGCTGCTGGGCGGCCGCCGCGATTGAGTCAGCAATCACGTCAGTCGGGAGCAGGAGGATCATGCTTGAGTTTGGAATCCAGAGCCGCCGCCGGATATTTTATGCCGGCGAAATCGTAAAGATCTTTTTCCGCAGCCGGAACGCTTTTGAGCCGGGCCGGGCTTTTTTGCGTACCAATCTGGGGATGGCCGCCATCCGCCGGCGCGAAATAATTGATTCGGTCGAAAAAAAACAACGGCCGGCCGGACGCGATTGGCAGGATCTGGCAATGCAGCAAACTGCTCCGGAGTGCTTTGAACTGGAATTGATGCTGACCGAAAACGGCGTGTTTGAGCTTAAACCGTTTTTTGTGCCGGAACAACGCCCCCGGCAACTGCAATGGCCGACCGGGGATAACCTGAAAATCAAGGTCGAAGCCGCCGAAAATGTGGGCGCCAATTTAATGTATACAGCCTTTGTCCGGCAATTCGGGCGCAACTGTGTCAGCAATGACAATAATGTTATCCAACAACAGGCGGAAACTCTGCTGGATCAGGCCGATTATACTGTTATACCGCCATCCGGGACTTTCCGCGACCTTAAAAACAAACTGGATTTTATTTTCGGCAAACTGGGTTCGCGTATTCTGCAACTCTTGCCGGTGCATCCGGTGCCGACGGTTTACGGGCGCATGGGGCGCTTCGGCAGTCCGTTTGCGGTGCTGGATTATTTTTCGGTCGATCCGGCGCTGGCGGAGTTTGACGAAACTGCTACGCCTATGGAGCAGTTTGAAGAACTTGTGGATGCAGTTCACAGCCGCAAAGGGCGGATCTTTCTGGATATACCGGTAAATCACACCGGCTGGGCCAGTCGTCTGCAAGTCGAACACCCCGACTGGTTTGTGCGCGATGAAGCTACCAAACGCATTGAATCACCCGGTGCCTGGGGCATTGTCTGGGCCGATTTGTGCAAACTTGATTACAGTCAGCCCGAAGTTCAGCGCTATATGGCCGAAGTTTTTCTGTACTGGTGCCGCAAAGGTGTGGATGGTTTCCGCTGCGATGCCGGTTACATGCTGCCGGTGGATGCGTGGCGCTATATCGAAGCCAAGGTGCGCAACGAGTACCCCGATACGGTTTTTATGCTCGAAGGTCTGGGCGGGCCGGTGGATAAACAGGAAATATTGCTGGGCAGCTGCGGTCTGGACTGGGGATATTCGGAACTTTTTCAGAACTACAGCCGCGAAGCTGTGGAAAATTATGCCCGGTACTCAACTTATGCCAGTGGCACTTCCGGCACGTTGATAAATTTTGCCGAAACTCACGACAATAACCGCCTGGCCGCCACGTCGGAAACTTTTGCCCGGATGCGCTGCGCTCTGATGTGTTTCCTTTCGGACGGCGGCGCGTTCGGTTTTACCAATGGCGTGGAGTGGTTTGCTAAAGAGAAGGTCGATGTACACGGCGACAGTTCGCTGAATTGGGGTGCCGGAAATAACATGGTGGACTTTCTGCAGCGTTTGCATGGCGCAATGCGGCTGCATCCGGCTTTTTACGGCGGTGCGGAAAAACGCTGGGAAAATCTGGAAAATTCTCAAGCACTGGCGATCCGGCGCGAACGCAGCGGAAAGGCCGTGCTGGCACTGGTAAATCTTGATTGCGAACATGTTTCTCTTCTCCGGTTCAACAGTTCGCTCTGGCCGGAGGGATTCGGCGATAACTGCGAGTTACTGGGCGGCGGCATCTACCGCCTGCAGCAGAAAGGCAATGAATTCAGCTGTTGTCTGGCCCCCGGCGAAGTAAGATTGTTGAGCGCGGATGCCGCCGACCTGGCGCAGCTGGATAATGAGTTGCAAAGTCCGTTCCGGACGCCGGAAATCATCCGTCAGCAGAAGCTGACTCTGGCGTTGGGCAAAGCATTGCGCGCCGCCGGGATCTCTGCCCGGAGCGGGGTGAAAAAATTACTGCAGGACTTCCGGCAGGATTGGCGCAAGTTTTTCCGGCAGAGCAAGGTGGTGATCTTCAGCGATCCGGACGACATCGGGCGTTTGGTAATGGTGCCGCCGACCTGGTGTCTGGCGATCGCCGGCAATCATGCCTTCCGCTCGGAACTCAAAGCGGGCGACCGTACATTGCGTTTTGAGCGCTCGGTACGAATGGCTGACGGCAGCTATTTTGCGTTGTTTGCTCCGCTGGCCGCCGGCGATATTCCGGACGGGGAGGTCGTGCTGGAAATCACCCGCTTTGAGGGAAACAACGTTTGCCGCTGCCGCGGGCATATAAAATTTCTGCCGGAAGCCAAGCACAGCACTCCGGTACATTTGCATTTTGACAATAACGCGCTTAAAAGCGGGCCGCCGCGTCATGCGTTGGGGGTAAATGATCTGGGCGGCTATGCCCAGATCCCCGGCAAATGGGGTGAACTGGTCAGTAAATATGATTCACTGCTGGCGGCTAATCTGAACAGCAGTTACCCGGTTGACCGGCGCGTGATGCTGGTGCGCTGCAAAGTGTGGCTGGTGCTGAATGGTTTTTCGCAGGAAGTCAACTTTGCCGTGCAGGAACAGTTCCGGGTCGGCACCCGGAATCTGGCCCGCTGGGAGTTCGATGTGCCGATCGGGCAGGGCAAGGTGGTCAAGCTGGATATAACCAGCCGCTTTGCGTTTAATGCCAACGCTGTTGAGCTTGAATTCCGCCGCCGCCCCGGCAACGGCAACTGGCGTTTGCTGGATGACGGTATACCCGTGGAGATCATAGTCCGTCCGCAGGTCGATGACCGGGATAATCACACCGTTACCAAAGCCTATGCCGGCGCTGAAAATGCGTTCCCGAACGCGGTGGAGGCTTTTAATGATGGATTGACCTTTGCGCCCGACCTGACGCGCAAGCTGAAAATCAGGATGAGTGATTGCAGATTTTATCGCTCCGACGAGTGGAGCTATATGAACGATCTGCCGCTGGAAAATTACTACGGTTTGGAACACAGCTGCGACCTTTACAGTCCCGGATATTTTTCCGGCTCGCTCGACGGCGGCGGCAAATTGATAATGGAAGCATGTTGCAGTGTGCCGGAAAATGAACCGGTCTATCCGGAAGTTGACCGGTTCCCTGCCGATATGGATATAATGGAAACAGCCGAACAGGCCCTGGATATGTTTGTGGTCAAACGCAATGAGTATCAAACTGTTATTGCGGGGTATCCGTGGTTTCTGGATTGGGGGCGCGATACTTTGATCGCACTGCGCGGCCTGATCGCCGCCGGCAGATTGAAACCGGCGTGGGATATAATTCTGCAATTTGCCGGTTTTGAAAAACAGGGTACGATTCCCAACATGATCCGCGGCAATAATGATTCCAACCGCGATACCAGCGATGCCCCGCTCTGGCTGGCCGTGGCTGTAAGTGATTATATCAAAGCTGCCGGCGATGACTCGATCCTGCAGACGGTGGCCGGAACTTCCGGCCGGACGGTGCTGGAGATACTCGAGTCGATCGCTTATTACTACCGCAACGGTACGCCCAACGGTATTTTTGCGGATAAAGCGAGCAATCTGATCTACAGTCCGCCGCACTTTACCTGGATGGATACCAATTATCCGGCGGCCACTCCCCGGGCCGGTTATCCGGTGGAGATCCAGGCACTCTGGTACGCTCTGCAGGATTTACTGGGGCAGTATGTAAGCAGCTACCGGCAAGGCGCACAACAAACGGCCGAATCGTTGAAGAAGTATTTTTATCTGGAAGAATACAACCGTTTGAGCGACTGTCTGCACGCCGCACCGGATACTCCGGCTGCGCTGGCGGTGCCGGATAACGCATTGCGTCCCAACTCGCTGCTGGCGGTAACGTTGAATGCCATTCAAGACCCCGTGATCCGGCAGGGCATTGTGGAAAACGCTTCGGCATTGGTCATTCCCGGCGCGATCCGTTCGCTGGGCAATCAGCCGGTCGAGCCGCCGCTGCCGGTAAAACTGCACGGCAAATTGCTCAACGATCCGCAGCGCCCATACATCGGGCATTATTGCGGGCCGGAAGATACGTCGCGCAAAGCTGCCTACCATAATGGAACCGCCTGGTGCTGGCCGTTCCCGTCGTATGTGGAAGCGTTGTATATCACCGGCGGCGATAAGATGCTGGATGCGGCACGGGCGCTGCTCAACTCGGCTTCGGGCTATTTCAACGATGGTTGTCCGGGGCATTTGCCGGAAGTTGCCGATGGTGACTACCCGCATCACTGGGGCGGCTGTGCGGCCCAGGCCTGGAGTGTAAGCGAGTTTTACCGGGTGGGCAAACTGCTGGGGCTGGGAAAAGCCGAAGCGTGATTTTTCCTGCACGGAATAAATGCACTTGCTGGCAATAAACCAGTGTTCAGACGAACCTTTACCGGTCGGATAACAGCTTTTTCAGTGCCACTATTTCCGGGTGATCCGGGGCTATGGAGTCGAGCTGCTTTATGGTTTTTGCGGCTTCGGCTTTTTCGTTGGCCATTATGCAATAACGGGCATAATCCTGCAGAACGATACGGATTTCGGAAAAAGAATCATCCAGAAAATCCAATGATTTTTTTTGCAGAAGCATTGCCGCGTGCCAATCACCGGCGGCGGCTTTGATTTGAGCTTCAAGACGCTGCACTTGAGCTTGTTCAAATACATTGACCGAGCATTGCGCAGCTTGGGTAGCTGCCTGTCGGGCTTGAGCCAAATCTCCGGTCAGCAGGTGGTATTTCCCCCGGGCAATGTACAAGTGATAGGTTTTTTCATACTTTTCGGCTTCCTGTAAAATCAGCGCGGCCGGTTCCTGCTGCCGCAGTTCGATCAGCATCACAGCCTTACGGGATAAGTGCATTTGTTTTGTTGATTGACCGGATATTGCGATCGCTTTGTCGATCATCTGCAAGGCCCGGTCAGTATTGCCCTGCCGGAAAAGAATATCAGCCAAAGTTCCGTAAAAGTATGAATTGTTGCTCAAGGCAATGGCGCGTTCGCTCAATTTGAGTGCCAGATCGTATTCGGCGCCCAGCAAATAGAAACGCCATGCCGCATTATTCAAAGCCGCGGCTTCATCCACTTCCGAGGCAATGGCACTGATAAGTTTATTATATTCCACAGCCTGTTTGAAATTGCCGGCGGCAATGTACAAATAAACAAGCTGTCTATGTACGTTTGAATCTTCCGGAGTCAGTTGGAACGCTTGCAGAATAGCTCTTTCGGCGGATCGGAAATCCCGTTGTTTCAAATGCAATTCTGCTTCAACAGCATAGAGCCAGGCGGCGTTACTGAAAAGCCGCCGGGCTTCCTTTAAATAAAGCGACGCCAGAGCGTAATTGTCTTCCGCCACACAAGAGCGGATCAAATGTTGGTAAGCAAACTCTTCCAGCGGATAGCTTGCCAGCAGTTTTTTACAGAATTGCCGTTCGGTTTGGCCGTCCCGGGGCAGGTGGCGGGCTGAACATCGGATCACACCTTTCAATGAGTCGCGGTGTTCCGGATCATATTTCAAAGCAGTTAAATACGATTTTTGAGCATCCTTGTACAATTGGCGTTTTTCCAGAATCATTCCGCGGCAGTAATGAGAGTATTTATTTTCCGGATCATTTTTCAACATGTTTTGGGCGATTTGGTCAGCTTCCTGAAGTTGTCCGGCGTTGATCAGATATTGAACCAGCAAACTCCCGGCATAGGCCTGTTCAGCTCCCTGGCTTATCCCCTGCCGGACAAGTTCGATCGCACGGTCAAATTTGCCCTGACGGCTCATCAGCAGCGATTCCAATAAATAGAGTTCGCCATTGTCCGGAGTCAGTTTTTTCTGCAGTGCCAACCCGGCAGTAAGCATATTCAGTTTTTGCAGATCTTCCGCGGTGTACAAACGGCGCGAACCGGGCAATTGCTCGAGCGTAACATGACACTGATAATAGAGTTGTTTATACCGTAGATCCGGATTGTCCGGAGTCAGTTCCAGCGCTTTATTTATTATTTCCAATGCTGCTTGAGGGTTGCGGGTCTGCCGGTAGCCTTCGTCAGCGGCTTGCGAATACGATTGGGCCAGTTGATCCAATTTATGATTTTGCCAATACCAATCGGCTAATTCAACCACCGACCAGATCGCGCCCAGCGCAGCCACCACGATGCAAACATATTTTATAATGCCTTGAGTCAGACGCTTTTCCAAACGTTGTTGCCGCTTGTTATTTTCGTCATTCCATTGAGTCAACAGATCTTCAAGCCGCTGGATTTTCTGTTCCAGTAAATTCTGTTTATTATCTTGCATTGGTTTGCCGCCCCGTTTTCTGCAGTGTTTTTATCAGTAAAAATAATATAGCATAACAAAAAAGAAAAATCAAGACCGTTTGTTGCCGTATAAGTAAAGTGCAAAACCGGAACAACCCCATTCCTGATCGAAACTTTTGATAAGAGTGTAAAAATGAAACCTCGTTGATTTACTTTGGATAATCTTGCTGCGGATGAACGGAATATGCCTTGCCGGGGCGGCATTTTACGGGGAAATCAATTAAGTGCCGGAATTTTTAAAAGATAGAATCTGAAGAAGTATTATGATTTATTATGATTCATTAAAGAACATTTGCAAATTATAGAAAACAGGCTATTTTATGCATAAAACCGGAGAATATATTTAAATCTGAATAATTTCTCCTGCGCATTGAGAATTCCGCCGGTATCATCAGGGGTTTTCTCAAGCATGAGCAGAATATAAGCAACTTGGAGGTCGTATATGAAATTTGCTCTTTTTATTTCAAACCGCACGACATTTCCCCAGCAGTTGGTTGCCGAAGCAATCCACGAGATCACCAACGCTGTAAAAAAATCCGGACACACGCCGGTGATCCCTCCGGAAGGCGTGGCGGATGATGCCGGGGCGTTGCGTTATGCAGAATTTCTTAAAACTCAAACCTGCGATGGCGTAATTGCTGTTTTTCCGAATTTCGGCGATGAATCATCATGCCTGACTGCTTTGCGTGATTTCGGTAAACCTATACTCTTTATAGCTTGCAGCGACCGGCTTGATGCCATGGATGCGGCAAGGCGGCGTGATGCTTTTTGCGGCAAAATCAGTGCGGTAAATCTCTTCCGCCAGTGCCGTATACCCTGTACAGTTCTGGAACCCCACACCATCGAGCCATCCGGCGCGGAATTTCAGGACAATCTCAAAACTTTTGCAGCGGTCTGCCGGGTGGTAAACGGCATGAAAAATCTGCGAACCGGTTCGATCGGTGCAAGATGTACGCCATTTAAAACTGTGCGTTTTGATGAAACTACGCTGGAAAAATATCATATTTCCAATGAGGCCTTTGATCTTTCCGAACTTTTCAGTCTGATCAAAACGCTTGATGACAATAACGAGCGGGTGCAAAGCAAGGCTGAAGCGGTCAGAAATTACAGCCTGTGGCCGTCCAATACAGCTCCGGTTCAGCTGCGTATGGCCAAATTGGCGGTGGCTATTGAAACAATGATCGAAAAATACCGGCTTGATCTGGTAACATTGCGTTGTTGGACGGAGCTGGAAGAAGAACTGAAACTCTCGCCCTGCATGGTGTTATCCATGCTCAATGACCGCCGTGTTACCGCCAATTGCGAGGTCGATACGGTCAATGCTATCGGTATGCATGCGCTGGCATTGGCCGCAGATGCCCCCGCCGCATGTTTGGATTGGAACAACAATTACGGCGATGATCCCAATAAATGTGTGATTTTCCATTGCGGACCCACTGCCGCATCCTTGATGAAGCCATCGACAAAGATTGTCGACCACCCCATGTTTGCCCGGATTTTGGGGTGTGGTAATGGATTGGGCTGTAACGAAGGCAGAATGAAACCGGGAATTTTCACCTGGCTGTCTGGGATGACCAGAGATGGTAAACTTATGTTTGCTCTGGATAATGGAAAATTCACCGACGATGAACTGCCGACTGAATTTTTCGGCTGTGGCGGCGTGGCTGAATTTGAAAACTTTCAGCGCAAATTACGCACTATGCTGCGGTATGGCTTCCCGCATCACATGAGTTTAAGTTACGGCGACAGTTTTACTGCACTGGAAGAAGCGTTTTACAGCTATCTCGGGTACGAAACGATCACATTTTAACTTGCCGGCCAGGCAATATTTGCCACCGGTGCCGTGAGCCGGGCGGGCGCAAGTCCCCCGGCATTTTTCATTGCAAAATCATCAGCTGAAGAGTCCAAGCTGCATACGCTGTATAAACATTGGTTTGCCCCCGGCGGTTTGAACTGCAAGGGGGCATTTTGTTCCCGGCCTTGGGGTAATTACGGATCGCGCTGTTGCATTTTTTTCTATACAGGTGGTTGGATTTACGCTGTCAGTCAATGCCGCGATTGCATCCGCCACCGAAAAGTACCATTCTCCGGTGGGGGGTATATCAAACGGAACGGACTTGTTGCTGTTCAAAAAGTTTTATTGCATTCTGCCGGAGCATAAAGTTTTTCCGGATAATTGTTGTTTACAGCTCCAATATTACCGCGTTGCCAATTTTAATTTTATTCCAGATGGCCGGATTTGATTTGCTCATACTCCTGCGGCCGTTTGATCAGCCTTATCTGGCCGTTGTTTAAGCGATGCGCAGTAAGAAACAATGAATGGAAAAATAAAAAAAAATGAGGTCCTGCGGTTTGAAAAGTATTACCAGAAGAATTATCTTAATAGGAAAGCATTCTGAAAAATCAAGGCTTATTTATGGAAGAATCTAAATCAAGAAAATTTATTTTCGGGCCGATAAATTCCCGCAGACTGGGAAAATCCCTCGGAGTTGACCTGGTAACAGCCAAAACATGTTCACTGGATTGCATATACTGTGAAGCAAAAGCAACAACAAATTTGACCATGACCCGCAAGGAATATGTTTCTGCGGATAAAGTGATTGCCGAGTTGGATGCTGTATTGGAAAACATTCCCCAACCAGATTATATTACTTTTTCAGGGGCAGGAGAACCCACTCTGAATTCCGGTATCGGGCGCGTGATTGATCATATAAAAAAATATCATTCAGAGTGTCTGGTATGCCTTTTGACCAACGGGCTGCTGCTGGGGGATACAACCCTCCAGAAAGAACTTTCTCAACTCGATTTGATCATTCCTTCCCTGGATGCCTCTTCGGAAGAGGAATATTCATGTATAAATCGTCCTTATCCCGGTGAAACTCTGGAAAAACTTTTTTCCGGATTGTGTTCATTCCGCCGGAATGTTCCGGTAAAAATGGCATTGGAAATTTTTGTTGTTCCGGGAATAAATGATTCAGATGAAAGTATTGACCGTTTTTACAGATTGGTCAAATGCATAGCTCCTGATTTGATACATCTTAATACCCTTGACCGGCGCGGAGTCATTGCTGAATTGTCCCCTGCTTCACGGGAACGGATGGAAAAATTTGCATCTGTATTAGGCAAGATTGCTCCTGCGGAGATATTCGGTCCGACAAAAGAGCCGCACATTCCGCACCAATAAATTTCGGATGGCAATATAAAATCCTGGAGATTATAAAATATGAAAAATCTGAACCGACCGGCAATCATTTTGTTATTCATAACTGCTGCAATATGGGGATTGTCTTATTCTGCCCAGGCGAAAGCCATGGAGACCATGTCTCCGCTGACATTTGTATTTTTACGTTATTTACTGGGAACATTGATGCTTGTTCCTGCTATTTTGTTTTTCCGGAAACGCCCGGATAAAAAACTTGTTTCCGGCGGAATCATCTGCGGAATATGCCTTGCCGGCGGCGAAATATTACAGCAATTCGGTTTGCTGTATACATCTGCCGGAAAAGCGGGCTTTTTGACGGCACTGTATGTGATAATGATTCCGGTAATCGGAGTTTTCATTCATAAAAAATCAACATGGACGATCTGGTGTGCCTCTTTGCTCTCTATTGCCGGAACATACTTGCTCTGCACTGATGATTCCTTTGGAACGATTGGAAACCTGGGAGATGCATTGATGCTGATTTGTGCTTTGTTTTTTGCATTTCAATTTATTGCCATTGCCAAATTTGCACCCGCTGCAGATGCGCTGCAACTATCGGCAGTACAATTTGCAACAGTTGCAGTGGTATCTGGAATTGCCGCTCTGATTGCAGGAGAGACCTGTACATTCAACACTATTGTTCAGACGGTCTGGCCATTACTTTTCTGTGGCATGATCGCTATTGGCTTTGCGTGTACGATTCAGATTGCGGCTCAAAAATATGTTCATCCGGCGACCGCTTCAATAATTTTGAGTACCGCCTCGGTCTTTGCTGTACTCTGGGGATGGTTACTGCAGAATGAACGCTATTCCCGGATGAATCTTATCGGCTGCGGGATTATTTTTGCTGCTGTTGTACTTGTGCAAATACCTGACAAAAAGAGTAAAAGTCTTCTGTGATTTTTGTTCGTTCGCTTTAAAACAAAACTGGCGGAAGAAAATTTTATCTTCCCCCGCCATTCTGAAACGCATTTTGAGGAAGAAACTTCAGAATTTGGCTGTGAAATGAAATTCTGAAAATCGCTTCACATGTCGTCAGAAAAATTCAGAATATTTGGATTTATGGAACTTGAGGTGAAAGTTTTATCACTCCGAAATCTGATTTTTTCAGCCCATCTGATGGATTTTCATTCAAAACAATGTGTTTGGGCAGATAGCCATCTTTACTTATATGCAATTGTCTTTCGATAACACAAATCCAATCCGGAGCTGGATAATGACCCGGAGAGCCAATATAAACTATGTAGTGCCATTGCGTTGGAGCTTGGGTTTGAAAGCATCCGGTTTCATCACTTATGGCAATTTCAGAATATTGATTTTCTGCCTTGATTATATAAGTAATTTTAACTCCACATATACCCTTGCCGGAACATTCATCTACTATTTGCCCTCTGATTGCCGGAGCAACTTCGGTTGTATGTGGTATAATAAGACAACCTGATAGGAATAATGAGAGAAACAACAGCAAAATGTTGATAAAAAGAAACTTAAATACCCTTTTCATTTTTCCTCCGTCTGATTGCCCAAGTCACTGTTTGCTGCGTTCTTTTAAACGAACTTTGTAAATCCTTTCGGTAAAGCCGCCTTCTTTTTCAAAGTCTGTTGCCAAACGGATGATCTGCCGGTCAAGAAAATAGCAGGTGCTATTAAGCAAAAGCAATACACTATTGGCAACGATAACTGATTGCAACGGACAGCTGCCGACATTTACGGACTCATATTTTTGCTGCAATGACCATCGGATAAACTCTCTGAATTCCTGTATGGAAGAGATGCGTCTTTTTATAAATTCCTGTGCCAATGGATGATCTTTTGCCCATTGTGCTGAAGAATGTTGCCGCAGATAATCTTCAAAATCAAGGCGCAGTTCTTCGAGGGATGCCCGTGCTACATTCGTCAATTTCAATTCAGTTTTTTTGCTGGTTGCCGAGGCAACAGAACCCTCGGCGATATTCTGCACTCCGGAGCGTGCCGCTTGAACCATTTGATCAACAGTTCTGGAATTTTTGGGAATGTACAGTTCAACAAACCTTACTGTAATATCAAAGCAGAGCTGCGCCAGTTGAAAGGACTTCAATTTTCTGTAACCGCCGCCTTGAAATAACAGCTGCTTGCCATCACTCATTTTATTCATAGTCCGTAGCCGTCTGTTATAAGTCCGTATTTTGTCCGTATCGCTAATATAGCATAGCAAAAATAAAAATCAAGGCGGCTTGCTGCCGTGTAAGCGAAGCGCAGTAAAAAGAAACACCATCCTTACTCCCGAAGGGAGAAAACTTCACAAGTGGAGCGTAAGCGAAACGTCTTCACAAGCGACCAAAGGGAGCGACTTCACAAGCAAGGCTTCTGGAATTTGGTGAAGATGTGAAGAAAAAACTTTGTTTTTTGAGTGAAGTTGTGCCTGACGGCACAGTGAAGAGAAGACTTGCGTCTTCGTTCGCCATTTTTTTTGGCAAAAAAAATGGCGGAAGAACTGGGATTCGAACCCAGGGTAGCTTGCGCTACGGCGGTTTTCAAGACCGCTGCCTTAAACCACTCGACCATTCTTCCGCGTTGTACATCTTATAAAATGCCATAAAATTGCTGTTTGTCAAGTTTTCTGGGCCGGAAAAGCTGATTTTTCTTGAACAAATGCGCTTGAAACTTGTAAAAGTTGCTTTGTTGTGGCATATTATATACAATATTACAATTTTTTTAACATAAGGAATTATCAATCATGGAAGCAAAAGCGATTCGTCAGAAATATCTGGATTTTTTTGTCAAGCATGGCCACAGTGTGATCAAAAGCGCTCCGCTGGTGCCGGATAACGACCCCACTTGTCTTTTCACCACCGCGGGGATGCATCCGCTGGTGCCGTTTCTGCAAGGCGCCAAACACCCCGCCGGCAACCGTTTGACCGACGTGCAGAAGTGTGTGCGTACCGGCGATATCGACGATGTGGGCGATCCCGTGCATCTGACCTTTTTTGAAATGCTCGGCAACTGGAGTCTGGGCGACTATTTCAAAAAAGAAGCCATTGATATGAGCTTTGATTTTCTGACCGGTGCCGAAAATCTCAATATTCCGCTGGAAAATCTGGCCTTTACCGTTTTTGCCGGCGACGAAGATGCTCCGTTTGATGCCGAAGCCTATCAGATGTGGCTGGATCATGGCGTCAAGGCCGAACGCATTGCCAAACTGCCCAAAGCGGATAACTGGTGGGGGCCTGCCGGTGTAACCGGACCCTGCGGCCCGGATACGGAAATGTTCTACTGGACCGGCGACGGCGCCGCGCCCGAAGTCTTTGATCCCAAAGATAAACGCTGGGTCGAAATCTGGAACAACGTTTTTATGCAGTACAACAAAAAAGCCGACGGCACTTTTGAACCGCTGGCCCAGCAGAATGTTGATACCGGCATGGGGCTTGAACGCATCACCGCCGTGCTGCAGGGCAAAAAAAGCTGCTACGAAACCGAGCTTTTTGCCAGAATTTTTGCTGAAATTGATGCCATCCGCGGTGTGGAAGCAGTTCCCGCTGCCGACCGCACTGCTTCGGAACGCATCATTGCCGACCATCTGCGGGCGGCCACTTTCATCATCGGCGACGGCATCACTCCCGGCAACGTCGATCAGGGCTATGTGCTGCGCCGGTTGATCCGCCGCGCCATCCGCGAAGGCCGCAAGCTCGGCGTGCAGGGCGAGTTCACCGGCCGCATCGCGCAGGCAGTGATTGCTGAATTCGGCGATGTTTATACTGAACTGAAAGATAATGCAGAAAAGATCCTCGAAGCGTTGAAGATCGAAGAAAAGCAGTTCGCCACCGCTCTGGAAAAAGGTACGCGCGAGTTTGAAAAACTCATTGCCCGCGTGCCGGCGCATATCCAGAAAAAAGTCATCAGCGGCAAAAATGCCTTTAATTTGTACGAAACTTACGGTTTCCCGCTGGAACTGACCATCGAAATGGCGCACGAAAATAACTTTGAAGTCGATGAAAAAGGCTTTGCCGAAGCCTACGCCAAACATCAGGAACTCTCCCGTCAGGGCGCGGAACAGAAGTTCAAGGGCGGTCTGGCTGACCACTCCGAAGCTACGGCGCGTCTGCACACTGCCACGCACTTGCTCCATGCGGCACTGCGCAAGGTCTTGGGCGACCACGTTGGCCAGAAAGGCTCCAATATCACCGCTGAACGTTTGCGTTTTGACTTCTCGCACGAAGAAAAAATGACTCCCGAACAGCTGGCCGAAGTCGAAGCGCTGGTCAATGACGCCATCAAGCGCGAACTGCCGGTAGTTATGGAAGAAATGGATGTGGAAGCCGCCCGCGAATCCGGTGCGATCGGTCTTTTCGGCGACCGCTACGGCGACCGCGTCAAGGTCTACACCATCGGCGATGTCAGCAAAGAAATTTGCGGCGGGCCGCACGCCGGCAACACCGCCGAACTCAAGAGCTTCAAGATCCAGAAAGAAGAAAGCTCCAGCCGCGGTGTCCGCCGCATCAAAGCCGTGATCGGCGCGTAATTTCTGGAGCGAAGGGATTTTGGGGAAGAGGAAAAACCTTTTTTGAGGAAAAAGCTTTTTCCTCTTCCCCAAACCCCAACTCCTTTTGTAAA